>NZ_MEES01000065.1:0-69182 GCF_001724535.1 Paracoccus sp. SCN 68-21
CTATGGTTCCGGCGCGGTCGTCTCGTCATGGTCATCTCCTCGCTCGCAGCATCATGCTGCTGTTGCGCGGAAAATCCACTTATCCCGGCTGTTCGGTTTCCCCGAGCCACCTCATGCATCAGCCGCCGCGGTGCGCCAGAAAAAGGTAAACACTCACACATCGACCACTGAATGAACGGAAATCCAAAATCAAAGGCGGGTCAGGTCTCGATGGACTCCAGGGTCACTTCTGGTTGGAAATCAACACTATAAGTCTGCGATTTTTTGCGGCGGGCTCTTGGCATGCACGGCAAGGCAGCGCAGGGATGATTGGCGGGGCTTGGGTGAAAATGGCGGGCATGTCTTGCCTCGGGCCGTCGAAACGGGACATCTGGTTCGGCATGATCCGAACGCATCACGGGGGCCGTCATTGGAAGCGCTGATCGAACAGCATCTTGGCAATCCGCTGGTTCTGGCGGCCTTGTTGTTCCTGTCGACCTTTGTGCTGGAGGAGGCCGCCATCCTGCTGGGTGCCGGTCTAGCCGCCTCGGAGGAGATGACCGCGACCCTGGCGCTGATCGCGCTTGGCGCCGGGATGATCGTCAGCGATTGGTGCCTGTACGGGCTGGGCGCGCTGGCGGTGCGGCATCGGCGCATCGCGGCCTGGGTGGCGCAGGAGCGTCTGGATCAGGGGCGGCGCCTGCTGCATCGCAGCACGCTGGCGGCGGCGCTGTTGGCGCGGCTGGTGCCGTGGCTGCTGTTTCCGATCTTTGTGGCCAGCGGGTTCCTGCGGGTGGGGTTCCGGCGCTTTGCGGCGATCAATGCGGTGATCGTGCTGATCTATGTTCCGGCGGTGTTTTATGGCGCCTTTGGCATCTATGCGGTGCTGATGGAGTGGCTGGGGCCATGGGCCTGGCTGGCCGGGGCTGCTGTGCTGATGGCGGTGCTGTGGGCCGGGCGCGCGGTGGCGCGGCGCTATCTGTCGGGGACGGACGCCTCGGACCGCTGAACGGTCTGCGCCTCCAGCAGGCAATCCAGGGCGCGGTTCAGGACCGGGGCATGGGACCAGGGCAGGAAATGATCCGCCCCCTCGATCATCACCGTGGCCGGGGTCACCGCCAGATGGGTGCGAAGATAGTCGGCGTTTGACGCTGGCACCAGCGTGTCGGCGGTGCCCTGCACGATGGTCACCGGCAGGCGAAGACCGGGCAGATCCCGGGCCAGCGCCTCCAGCCCTGCGCGCAGGGACATCAGCTCGGCGTTCGAGCTGGCCAGTTCGGTGGGCAGCATCTGGGCAAAGAAATCCAGCGCCGCGACCTCCTGCAGGGGGTGGATCTCCTCCAGCCCCGGATCGGCGGCGGCGCCCACCAGCAGCAGGGCCGCGACGCGGTCGGGGTGATCGGCCGCCAGCCGCAGCGCCAGCGGGCCGCCATAGGAATAGCCGACCAGCGTCACGGGCGGCTGCGCGGGCGTGCCCAGCAGGGGCACCAGCGCGTCGGCCTGGTCCTGCAGGTCGGTCACCGGCGTCGGGCCGCTGTTGCCGAAACCGGGCCGGTCGGGGGCCAGATACAGCCGCCCGGCCGGGACATCGGCCAGAAAGCCTGCCCATTCCTCGCCCAGGCCCGGGCTGCCATGGATGAAGATCACCCGCTGACCGCCCGGCTGTCCGGCGGCCAGAACGGACAGGGGCTGACCGTCCGCGCGGGTCGGCAGGTCGCGGCGGCGCAGCAGCGGGTCGTCGCCCTCGACCTCGGCCTCCAGGCCGATGCCGGTGATCGCGATCAGCTGTTCGCGCAGCGGCTGGAACGGCTCCAGAATGAAGGTCAGCGCATCGCCCGCCAGCGACTGTTCGGGGGCGGCCAGCTGGACGATCTCACCGGGGACGGGGCAATGCGGCAGGTCTGCGATCATGGTGCGGGGTTCCGGTCACGAACTGGGCGGATAGGTGCGGCGCAGGCGCTCCTGCTGGCGCTGCAGGCGGATCATGCCGATCAGGCCGACAGGGCGGTGGCCCTGCCGGCGCATGGCGGCGCCCAGGGCGAACAGGCTGCGATATTGCTGCCACAGCGTGCGCCAGGCGCCGCGCAGCGTCCCGTCGCCCGCCCAGATATGCAGCATCTCGGCGCCCGCGCCGTTCAGCTCGACGATGCGGAACCCGCGACCCTCGCGCAGCGCCTCGACGCTGCGAAAGCGGATGTCGAACCGGCCAAAGTGGAAATCGGGGATCTCGGCCGAGATGCGGTCGATCACCGCCTCCAGCGCGGGCGTAACCTGATCGATCGCGTTGCGATAGACCGCGCCAAGCCGCGCGCTGCGGGCATTGGTCAGGCAATGGAACGCGTCGGGCGCGGGAGTGCTGTCCCATGCGCCGGGGTTCCTTTCGCGATAGATCGCGGCATTCGCCTGCAGGATCGGGTCGCGGGCGACCAGCTGCGCGATGCTGTGCTGTCCGTCGCCGATGACATGGGGCGGGTGGACAAAGGCCATCGACACGATGCGCCCCGCCCCCTGCCCCGGCTGGCGGATGTAGAAGATCCCGGCCTCTCCGGGCATGTCGATCAGGGCCTGCAGCATCACCTGCGCGCCGTCCGGCTGGCGCGACAGGTAATCGGCCAGCTCGGCCCGCGTGCTCAGCAGCCGCACGCCCCAGCCCTGATAGCCCCGGTCGGGCTTGCCCACGACCGGAAATGTCAGCGCGTGATCGGCCATCGCGCGCGTGGCCGCCTGCAGGCGGACGATACCGGGCACGCAGTCGACATTCGCGAAGGGGGGCAGGAACCGCCGGCCGGTCGGACCGAACAGCGCCAGTCCCTGGGACTTGCTCTCTCCCCACAGGCCGCCTGCGTCCAGGGCGGGGTTGGCCGCGCTTGGCAGGGTCAGGCTGCCATGGCGCAGCGACAGGGCCAGCCACATCAGCGCCGGAACCACATAGAACAGCCGTTCCGGGATGCGCCGCTTGAAGGCGGGATAGACCGGACCCGCCGAAGGGCGGAGTGGCATGGGCGTCTCGGCGCGGGTCTTTGGCTCTCGGGAATAGGTCAAATGCTCGGGGTGCTGCTTTATCCTGGGGTTGTGGCGGGGACCGGCCCGCGCCGCGAGGGATCAGGATGCCCGATCACACCGCGAAAGGCCAGCCTTGCGCCCGCCCTGCCCCACGCTGTCAGCGACCGCGCTGCGACAGGCGCAGCAGACCCTTTTGCAGCAGGATGAACCCCAGCAGCAGCAGCCCGATCACGATCTTGGTCCACCAGCTGGACAGGCTGCCGTCAAAGACGATGTAGGTCTGGATCAGGCCCATCGTCAGCACGCCCACCAGCGTGCCGATCATGGTGCCCGACCCGCCCGTCAGCAGCGTGCCGCCGATGACCACAGCGGCAATGGCCGTCAGCTCTGTCCCCACGGTGGCCAGCGAATAGCCCGACCCCGTATAGACCGAAAACACGATCCCCGACAGGCCCGCCATCAGCCCCGAAAACGCATAGACCAGCACCGTCGTGCGCCCCTGCGGCACGCCCATCAGCCGCGCGGTCTGCGCGCCGCCGCCCAGGGCGTAGACGCTGGTGCCGAACCGGGTGCGATGCGCCACCACCGCGCCCAGGGCGACCACGACCAGCATCAGCACCCCGATCAGCGTCAGCCGCCCCCGCCCCGGCATCAGCCAATAGGCGTCCTGCAGCAGCTTGTAGAACGGGTGCGTGATCGGCACCGACTGGACCGACAGCAGATAGGCCGCGCCCCGCGCCAGGAACATCCCCGCCAGCGTCACGATGAACGCGGGCATGGCCAGCCGGTCGATCAGGAACCCCATCCCGGCTCCGAACACCGTGGTCAGCAACAGCAGCGCCGCGAACACCGCCAGCGGATGCAGCCCGGTGTCGCGCAGCAGGACGGCGATGAACACGCCCGAAAAGGCGATGACCGACCCCACCGACAGGTCGATCCCCCCCGACAGGATCACCAGCGTCATGCCCACCGCGACGATTCCCAGATAGGCGTTGTCGGTCAGCAGGTTGCCGATGACCCGCGTGGACAGCATCGCCGGAAACTGGCTGTAGGCCAGCGCATAGGCCAGCACGAAGATCGCGATCGTCGCATAGAGCGGCAGCAGGCGGGTGTTCATGTCCGGCCCCTTTCGGCGCGGTGGCTGTCGCGCCACAGCCGCCATTCGGACGCGATGCGCGGCGATTGCAGCACCAGGATGATCAGCACCAGCCCGGCCTTGATGATCAGGTTGTATTCCGACGCGAACCCCGCCAGCAGGATGCCCGCGCTGATCGTCTGGATGATCAGCGCCCCCAGCACCGATGCCGCGACCGAGAACCGCCCCCCCAGCAGGGAGTTGCCGCCGATGACCACGGCCAGGATGGCGTCCAGCTCCAGCCACAGGCCCGCGTTGTTGGCATCTGCGCCGCGGATGTCGGCGGTCACCACGATGCCCGCCAGCGCCGCGCAAAAGCCGCTGGCGACATAGACCGCGATCAGCAGGACGGTCGCGTTCACCCCCGCCAGATGGGCGGCGCGGCGGTTGATGCCCACGGCCTCCACCAGCAGGCCCAGGGCGGTGCGGCGCATGATGGCCGCGACCGCGATCGCCGTGGCCAGCCAGATCCAGACCGGGACCGGCAGGCCCAGGGCCACGCCCGACCCGACCCAGCCAAAGCCCGGATCGGTGAATGTCAGGATCCGCCCTTCGGTGATCAGCTGCGCCACGCCCCGCCCCATCGTCATCAGGATCAGGGTCGCCACAAAGGGCTGGATGCCTACGACGGCGACCAGCACGCCGTTCCACAGCCCCGCCGCCAGACCCGCCGTCAGGGCCAGCGCGATCGCCGCCCCCGCGCCCAGGCCCTGCGTCAGCGCCCAGGCCGCCGCCGCCCCGCAGATCGCCATGATCGTGCCCACCGACAGGTCGATCCCGCGCGTGGCGATGACCAGCGTCATGCCCACCGCCAGCAGGGCCACCGGCGCGCTGCGTTTCAGGATGTCGATGACCGGGCCCACGGGGCGGCCGTTCTGGATGTCGATGGACAGAAAGCCGGGATAAAAGACCGAGACCAGCGCGATCAGCGCGGCCAGCACGATCAGCTGCGGGGCGATGCGCGACAGGACCGTCATGCCGCGTCCCCCGTCCCGGCGATGGCATGCATGATCGCGTCGGCGCCCACCGCAGCCCCCGTCAGCTGCGCCACATGCGCCCGGTCGCGCAGCACGATCACGCGGTCGGCGACGGCGACCAGTTCGTCCAGCTCGCTGCTGATGATCAGCAGGGACAGGCCCTTGTCGGTCAGGGTGCGGATCAGGCGCAAAATCTCGGCATGGGCGCCCACGTCGATGCCGCGCGTGGGTTCGTCCAGGATCAGGAAGCGCGGATTCATCGCCAGCCAGCGGGCCAGCACGGCCTTTTGCTGGTTGCCGCCCGACAGCTCTCCGATGGGTTTTTCGCGGCCCGAGGTGCGGATGTCCAGCTGGCGGATATAGTCGTCGGCCAGGCGGTTCTGTTCCGCCCGCGGGATGGGTCGCGCCCAGCCCCGCCGCGCCTGCAGGCCCAGGATGATGTTCTCGCGGATCGACAGGTCGGCCACGATGCCGTCCGTCTTGCGATCCTCCGGCGCGAAACCGAAACCGGCGGCGATGGCCGCGCGCGGGTGGCGCAGGTCAAGCGGACCGTCCGCGTCCCGCGCGGTGCCGGTCTGGGCGGGGCGGATGCCGAACAGCATCTCGGCCGTCTCGGTGCGCCCCGATCCCAGCAGGCCCGCCAGGCCCACGACCTCTCCGGCGGCGACAGTCAGGTCAAAGGGCGCGACGACCCCGGCCCGGCCGATGCCATTGAAATGCAGCATGGCGGGGGCCTGTTCGGCCACGGGGGCGGGGCTGGCCACGACCTCCTCCAGCGCGCGGCCCAGCATCTGTTCGACCAGCGCCATGCGGGTCAGGCCCGCGATGGGCTGGCTGGACACGCGCCGACCGTTGCGCAGAATGGTCACCCGGTCGGCCAGATCAAAGACCTGGTCCAGGAAATGCGACACGAAGACGATGGCCATGCCCCGGTCGCGCAGGCCGCGGACCACGTCAAAGACCATCGCCACCTCGGCCGCGTCCAGGCTTGCGGTGGGTTCGTCCAGGATCAGCACCTTGCCGGAAATTTCGACCGCCCGCGCGATGGCCACGATCTGCTGGATCGCCACCGAATAGCTGCCCAGATCGCGGTCCACGTCGATGGACAGCCCGTATTGCGCCAGCGTCGCGTGGGCCTGCGTCCGCATCCCGCGCATGTCGATCAGGCCAAAGCGGCGCGGTTCGCGCCCGAACATCAGGTTCTGCGCGACCGTCAGGTTGGGCAGCAGGTTCACCTCCTGATAGACGGTGCCGATGCCCAGTTCCTGCGCCTGCAGGGTCGATCGCGGGTCGATCGGCGCGCCCTCCAGCGTGATCGTGCCGCCATCGCGGGGGTAAGCCCCGGTCAGGCATTTGATCAACGTGGACTTGCCCGCGCCGTTCTCGCCCAGCAGGGCGTGGACCTCGCCCGCGGCGATGTCCAGATCGACATCGTCCAGCGCGCGGGTGCCGGGAAAGACCTTGGTCAGCGACCGGATCGACAGCAGCATCGGCATTCCTTTCCAGGGTCGGGCGGGCCGCGTCGGGCCCGCCCGCATGGCATCAGTAGCCCAGATCCTTGCGGCGGTCGTATTCGCCTTGCGGATCATCGGCCTGGGTGTACAGGCGCGATTCCGTCTGGATGAACTTTTCAGGCATGGTGCCGTCGGCCCAGAACGCCTCCAGCGCGTCAAAGGCGGGTCCGGCCATGTTCGGCGTCAGCTCGACCGTGGCATTGGCCTCTCCGGCGGCGATGGCTTGGAAGATGTCGGGCACCGCGTCGATGGACACGACCAGGATGTCGCTGCCGGGCGCCAGCCCCGCCTCCTTGATGGCCTGAATCGCGCCGACCGCCATGTCGTCGTTATGGGCGTAAAGCGCGCAGATATCCGCGCCGCCGCCCTCGGCCTGAAGGAAGCTCTCCATGACCTCCTTGCCGCGGGCGCGGGTGAAATCGGCGGTCTGGCTGCGCACGATCTCCAGGTTGTCATGGCCGGCGATGGCGGTCTCGAAGCCGGTCTTGCGGTCGATGGCGGGGCTGGAGCCGGTCGTGCCCTGCAATTCGACGATGCGGCATTCCTCGCCTGCGACCTGGTCGACCAGCCACTGGCCTGCGACCTCGCCCTCATGGACCAGATCGGAGCCCACGGCGGTCAGATACAGGCTTTCGTTGCTGTCCACGCGGCGGTCCAGAAGGACGACGGGGATCTCGGCCTCGGCGGCCTCCTCCAGCACGCTGTCCCAACCGGTCGCCACCACGGGCGCCAGCAGGATCGCGTCGACGCCCTGCGCCACAAAGGACCGGATCGCGGCGATCTGGTTCTCCTGCCGCTGCTGCGCGTCCGAGAATTGCAGCTGATAGCCGCGCTCCTCGGCCTGCTGGCGGGTCAGCGTGGTCTCTGCCGCGCGCCAGCCCGATTCCGAGCCGATCTGCGAAAAGCCCACGGTCTGCGCCGTGGCAGCCCCGCCGCACAGCGCCAGCGCCGCGACGGTCGTCATCAGAGTTCTGGTCATGATAGCCTCCCTTGGGTGATGTGGTCGTCTTTTCGCGCGCCTGTCTCCTCTCAGTCGCGCAAATCCGCCGGCAGCAGGGCGTCGGGCAGGTTCTGGAAACAGACCGGGCGCAGCCAGCGCCGGATCGCCATCGTGCCCACGCTGGTCGCGCCGAAATTCGTGGAGGCCGGATAAGGGCCGCCATGCACCATCGCATCCGCGACCTCGACCCCGGTGGGCCAGCCATTGGCCAAGATGCGGCCCGCCTTGCGTTCCAGCACCGGCATCAGCCGCCCCGCCAGCGCGGTGTCTCCTACGTCGAGTTGCAGCGTGATCGTCAGCTGACCCTCCAGCGCGCGGGCCAGATCCAGCATCTGGTCGTCGCTGTCGGTCGCGACGATCAGGCCCGCCGGGCCAAAGACCTCATGCGCCAGGCCCGGATCGGCCATGAACCGCGCGGCATCCACGCGAAAGACCGCGGGCCGGGCGTTGCGGCCGTCGCTGTCATGGCGCAGCACCGGGTCGGCGGATGCGGCCAGCGTCTTAGCCCCCTGGCGGAAACCGTCGGCGATGCCGTCGGTCAGCATGACCTGGGCCGGGGCCTCGGCCAGGGCTGCGGCGGCGGCATCCGCAAAGGCGTCGGCATGATCGGCGGGCAGGATCACCAGCCCGGGATTGGTGCAGAACTGACCTGCGCCCATGGTCAGGCTGGCGGCCCAGCCCTGCGCGATCTGCGCGCCCCGCGCCGCCAGTGCGGCGGGCAGCAGGAAGCAGGGGTTGATGCTGCCCAGCTCTCCGTAGAACGGGATCGGCTCGGGGCGCCCGGCGCACAGATCGTACAGCGCGCGCCCCCCGCGCAAGGACCCGGTAAAGCCCACGGCCTTGATCAGCGGGTGTTGGACCAGCGCCTGACCCACCTCATGCGTGTCGCCGTGGATAAAGCTGAAGATGCCCGCGGGCATGCCGGTCTGGCGGATGGCCGCGTCAACGGCCTCGGCCACGATCTGTCCTGCGCCGGGATGGGCGGGGTGGCCCTTGACGACCACCGGGCAGCCCGCCGCCAGCGCCGATGCGGTGTCACCGCCCGCCGTCGAAAACGCCAGCGGGAAATTCGACGCGCCAAAGACCGCGACCGGGCCGATGGGCCGCTGGATCATCCGCAGATCGGGGCGCGGCAGGGGCTGGCGGTCGGGCAGCGCGGCGTCATGGCGGCGGTCCAGATAGTCGCCCGCGCGGATGTGGTCGGCGAACAGGCGTAGCTGCCCGGTGGTGCGGCCGCGTTCGCCCTGCAGGCGGGCCTCGGGCAGGCCGGTCTCGGCTGCGCCGATGGCGGTGATCGCCTCGGCGCGGGCCTCGATCTGGTCGGCGATGGCGTCCAGCAGGGCGGCACGATCGGCGCGGGTGGTGGCGGCGAAATCAGCGAATGCCGCCTCGGCCGCCTGCACGGCGCGATCGACCAGGGCGGCGTTGCCCGACGCGAATTCCTGCGCCTGCCCGGTGGCGGGTGCGGATCGAAAGCGGGTCTCGCCTGCCGTCCAGTCGCCCGCGATCAGGTGATGTCCGTGCGTGGATTGGGTCATGGTCTGTCCTTCAAAAATCGAACGGGGCGACGGTGACCCGCCGTCCCAGGGTGAACGCATCCGCGACCAGCACCATCGGTGCCAGATCGACCTCGGACGCGCCTTGACGCACCTGCGCCGCCATGCGGGCATAAAGTGCGGGGTATTCCTGCATGATGCTGTCCTGACCGTCGACGGGCTGGCCGCCGATCTCCAGCAGGTTGCCGCCCATGCGCAGGGCCAACGTGCCGCCATCGGTCTGCAGTTCGATATCCCATGTCTGCGGCCCCTGCTGCAGGAAATCCAGATCGGCGGTAATGCCGTCCGACAGGGTCAGCCGCGCGGCGATGGGTGCCTGCCGGTTGGCGGGCAGGTCCAGCTCGGCCCCCGTCAGATGCACCGGGCGGGGCAGGATCGCGGTCAGGATCGACAGCGCGTTGATGCCGGGGTCAAAGACGCCCATGCCACCCGCCTCCAGGATCCAATCATGGCCGGGATGCCATTTGCGGATATCCTCGCGCCAGGTGATATGCCCGCCATGGATGGTCCGGTCGGCCAGCCAGGCCCGCGCGCCCGCCACCCCATGCGCCATCCGGCTGTGCCAGGTCGCATAGAGGCTGACGCCCTGCGCCATGGCCTGCAGGGCGTGAACCTCGGACAGGGTGGCGCCGGGGGGTTTCTCCAGCATCAGGTGCCGACCCGCGCGCAGCACTGCCTGCGCCGCGGCAAAGCGCGGCACCGGCGGCAGGCACAGGCTGATCGTGCCCACATCGGGATGGGCGGCCAGCATCGCGTCGATATCGGTATAGGCCGGCACCCCCGCGACCTGGCCGCTGCGCGAGACGGTCGCGGCCAGCGTCCAGTCGGGACTGTCGCGCAACGCCGGGACGTGCTGGTCCAGCGCGATCTTGCCGATGCCCACAAGCGCGATTTTCATCAGTGGCTGTCCTTTCCGACCGCATTGCCCCGGCACCCGCGCAGGAAATCCATGTCCGCGCCGGTATCGGCGCCCATGACGTGCTGCTGGTGCAGGAACGCATAACCGCTGGTCGGCTGATCGGGCAGCGGCTGCCACGCCGCCAGACGCGCGGTCAGCTCCGCCTCCGATATGTCCAGATGCAGGCGGCGGTTCGGCACGTCCATGTCGATCATGTCGCCGTTGCGCACGACCGCCAGGGGGCCTCCGGCGGCGGCCTCTGGGGCGGTGTGCAGGACGACCGTGCCATAGGCCGTGCCCGACATGCGCGCGTCGCTGATGCGCACCATGTCGGTGATGCCGCGCCGCAGGACCTTGGGCGGCAGGCCCATATTGCCGACCTCGGCCATGCCGGGATAGCCGCGCGGGCCGCAGTTCTTCAGCACCATCACGCAGGTCTCGTCGATGTCCAGGGCCTCGTCGTTGATGCGCGCCTTGTAGTCGTCGATATCCTCGAACACCACCGCCCGACCGCGATGGACCAGCAGATGCGGGCTGGCGGCCGAGGGTTTCAGCACCGCGCCCTTGGGCGCCAGATTGCCCTTGAGGACCGCGATGCCGCCCTGCGCGGTCAGGGGGTTGTCCACGGGACGGATGACGTCCTCGTTGTGATTCATCACGCCCTTGACCTCGTCCCAGATTGTCTGGCCGCTGACGGTCAGGGCACCCTTATGCAGCTGCCCGGCCTCGGCCAGGCGCTTGATGACCACAGGCAGGCCGCCCGCGTAAAAGAACTCCTCCATCAGGTATTGCCCCGACGGCATCAGGTTCACGATGGTCGCCACGTCGCGTCCGCAGCGGTCCCAATCATCCAGCGTGATGTCCACGCCCACGCGCCCCGCCATGGCCAGCAGATGCACCACCGCATTGGTCGAACCGCCGATGGCGCCGTTCACGCGGATCGCGTTCTCGAAGGCGTCGCGGGTCATGATGTCTGACGGCTTCAGGTCGTCCTTGACCATCTGCACGATCCGCCTGCCCGACATCTGCGCCATGACGCGGCGGCGGCTGTCCACGGCCGGGATCGCGGCATTGCCCGACATGGCCATGCCCAACGCCTCGGCCATCGAGGCCATGGTGCTGGCCGTGCCCATCGTGTTGCAGGTGCCAGAGGAGCGCGACATCGACGCCTCGGCCTCCAGGAAATCGTCCTGGCTCATCTCTCCGGCCTTCACGGCCTCGCTGAACTTCCACAGATGCGTGCCCGAGCCGATGCGTTCGCCCCGGAACCAGCCGTTCAGCATCGGCCCGCCGGTGACCACGATCGAGGGGATGTCGCAGCTGGCGGCGGCCATCATCAGGCTGGGCGTGGTCTTGTCGCAGCCGACCAGCAGCACCGCGCCATCCATCGGCTGCCCGCGGATCGTCTCCTCGATGGCAAGCGCCGCCAGGTTGCGGAACATCATGGCCGAAGGGCGGAACGTGTTCTCCGATGCCGAAAAGACCGGCACCTCGACCGGGAAACCGCCGGCCTCCCACACGCCGGCCTTCACCTTCTCGGCCAGCTCGCGCAGGTGGCCGTTGCAGGGCGTCAGGTCGGACCAGGTGTTCAGGATGCCGATGATCGGGCGCCCGTCGAACAGGTCATGCGGATAGCCCTGATTCTTCAGCCAGCCGCGATGATAGATCGTGTCGCGCGAATTGCCGCCATACCAGTCCTGCGAACGCAGGCGGCGGGGCCAGGGGGCGGGGGTGAAACTCATGCGCGCACCTCTACAGCGTTGCGACGGCGACCGGGGTCGCGTCGGTGTCGTCATGGGCCAGCGGGTTCTCCAGCGGCAGGCCGAATTCGGCGCAGTCCAGCCGGAACCGGTCGCCGGGTTGCGCGGTGATCCCGTCGGCGAATGACAGCGTGGCCGTGCCGAAGAAATGCACATGCACATCGCCGGGCTGGCGGAAGATGGCATATTTGAAATGGTGGTGTTCCAGGTTGGCCAGGCTGTGGGACATGTTCGCCTCTCCGGACAGGAACGGCTTTTCCCAGATCGTCGTGCCGTCGCGGATGATGCGGCTGTGACCCTCGACATGGTCGGGCAGCGGGCCCACGCGCATCTCGGGGCCATAGCTGGCGGGGCGCAGCTTGGAATGGGCCAGCCACAGATAGTTGCCGCGTTCGGTCACGTGGTCGGAAAACTCGTTGGCCAGGGCGAACCCCACCCGCAGCGGGCGGCCATCGGGGGCGATGACATAAAGGCCCGCCAGCTCGGGCTCCTCTCCGGCGTCCAGCGCGAAGGCGGGCGATGTCAGCGCGGCGCCCGGCGCCACGGCGGCATGGCCGTTGCCCTTGTAGAACCATTCGGGCTGCGCGCCGACCTGGCCTGCCGGGGGCTTGCCGCCCTCCAGCCCCATGCGGAACATCTTCATGCTGTCGGTCAGCGTGTCCTCCGCGCCCTGATGCATGGCGTCGCGGGTCGCAGCGCTGCCCAGATGCGTCAGGCCGGTGCCGGTCAGGTGCAGATGCGCCGGGTCCGGATGATCCAGCGGCAGCAGCACGCGCCCCTCGCGCAGCGCGGCGGCCAGATCGACCGGGGTGCCAGGGCCACGGGCCGCGATCTCGGCCGCAAGGTCGCGGCCTGCCTCCCAAGCGTCCAGCGCCAACTGGCGGGTCGACGGCTCGCCCGGCACCAGATGCGCCTGTCCGTCGGTGCGGGCGGCGACGGCGCGGGTGCCATCGGTCAGGGTCAGTTGCGACAACAGCATCTCAGGCCTCACGGTTCTTGTTGTAGACGTCGAAGAAGACGGCGGCCAAAAGGACCAGGCCCTTGATCACCTGCTGGTAATCGATGCCGATGCCCATGATGGACATGCCGTTGTTCATCACGCCCATGATGAAGGCGCCGGTGACCGCGCCGACGATGCGCCCCACCCCCCCGGACATCGAGGCCCCCCCGATGAAGACGGCGGCGATCACGTCCAGCTCGACCGCGAAGCCCGCGCGGGGCGTGGCGGTGTTCAGCCGCGCGGCAAAGATCAGCCCCGCCAAGGCCGCCAGCATCCCCATGTTCACGAAGGTCAGGAAGGTCAGCCGCTCAGTCCGGATGCCGGACAGCTTGGCGGCCTTGGCATTGCCGCCCACCGCATAGATGCGCCGCCCGATGGTCGTGCGCTCGGTCAGGAAGACATAGACGACCGTCAGCACCACCATCGACAGTAGCACGTTGGGCAGGCCCCGGAACCAGGCCAGCTTCCAGGTCACGAACAGGATCGCGGCGGCGACGATGGCGTTGCGGATCAGGAACAGCGCAAAGGGTTCGTCATCCATCCCGTAGCGCGCATTGCGCGCCCGGCCCCGCAGCCCGATCCACAGGATCAGCCCCACGGCCAGCACGCCGGATGCCAGCGCCAGCCCGTTGGGACGCCCCACCCCCATCAGGTCGGGGATGAACCCGGTAGACAGCAGCTGGAAGTTCTGCGGGAACGGCCCGACCGACTGTCCCGCCAGCAGCCACAGCGACAG
The DNA here is from genome assembly GCF_001724535.1 of Paracoccus sp. SCN 68-21. NCBI lineage: Bacteria > Pseudomonadati > Pseudomonadota > Alphaproteobacteria > Rhodobacterales > Paracoccaceae > Paracoccus > Paracoccus sp. SCN 68-21. The sequence continues at coordinate 13,559 of NZ_MEES01000065.1, forward strand.
CCCGCGAAAGACCAGCATCCCCGCCAGCGTGACGATGAAGGACGGGATCTTCCAATAGGCCACGAAATAGCCCTGCACCGCGCCGATCGCCATGCCCGCCAGGATGCAGACCCCCATGGTCAGCCAGACCGGCAGGCCCATGGTCACGATCATCACCGCCGCCAGCGCCCCGATGAACCCCATGACCGAGCCGACCGACAGGTCGATATGCCCCGCCACGATCACCAGCAGCATCCCAAGCGCCATGATGATGATATAGCTGTTCTGCAGGAACAGGTTGGTGATGTTGACGGGGCGCAGCAGCACGCCCCCCGTCACGATCTGAAAGAACGCCATGATCGCGATCAGCGCGACCAGCAGGCCGTATTCGCGGATGTGGCGTGCCACATAGGCGCCGATGCCCATGGTCGGCGCGTGGTCTGTCTGGTCCACCATTGCGGTTTCCTATTCCCTGACGATCAGTGACATGATCGCTTCCTGGCTGGCCTCGGCGGCGGTCAGTTCGCCCACGAACCGGCCCTGGTTCATCACATGGATCCGGTCGCACAGGCCCAACAGCTCGGGCATTTCCGACGAGATCAGGATGACGGCCTTGCCTGCCGCGCTGAGGTCGTTGATGATGCTGTAGATTTCGTATTTCGCGCCCACGTCGATACCGCGCGTGGGTTCGTCCAGGATCAGCAGCTCGGGGTCGGTGAACAGCCATTTGGCCAGAACCACCTTCTGCTGGTTCCCGCCAGACAGGTTCATGACCTTCTGGAACACCGAGGGCGTGCGGATACGCAGGGACCGGCGATAGGTCTCGGCCACCTCGGTCTCGCGGCCGTCATCGACGACGCCGCGCGTGGCGACGGCGCCCAGATTGGCCAGCACGGTGTTGCGGCGGATCGTCTCGTCCAGGATCAGGCCGAGGGTCTTTCTGTCCTCGGTGACATAGGCCAGACCGGCGGCGATGGCCCGGTCCACGGTGGAGACGTCGACCGGCCGCCCGTGCATCAGCACCTGCCCCGAGATGTCGCGCCCATAGCTGCGGCCAAAGACGCTCATGGCCAGCTCGGTCCGGCCCGCGCCCATCAGGCCCGCAATGCCCACGACCTCTCCGGCGCGGACCTGCATCGACAGGTCGCGGATCATCCGGCGGTCGCGCTGTTCGGGATGGCCCACATTCCAGTCGCGCAGCTCGAACACCACCTCGCCCGCGCGGCGTTCGCGCTCGGGATAGCGATGCGCCATGTCGCGGCCCACCATGTCGCGCACGATGCGGTCCTCGGTCAGGCCCTTGGCCTCCAGCGTGCTGATCGTGGCGCCGTCGCGGATGACGGTGACGCTGTCGGCCACGCGGCGGACCTCGTTCAGCTTGTGGCTGATGATGATGCTGGTGACGCCTTGCCCTTTCAGCTCCAGCAGCAGGTCCAGCAGCGCCTGGCTGTCGCCCTCGGACAGGGCGGCGGTGGGCTCGTCCAGGATCAGCAGGCGCACGTTCTTGGACAGCGCCTTGGCGATCTCGACCAGCTGCTGCTTGCCCACGCCAAGCGTGTCGACGCGGGTGCCCGGCGTCTCTCGCAGGCCGACCTTGGCCAGCAGGGCCTCGGTCTGGCGGAATGTCTCGGGCCAGTCGATGACGCCGCGGGTGGCGCGCTCGTTGCCCAGAAAGATGTTCTCGGCGATGGTCAGCAGCGGCACCAGGGCCAGCTCCTGGTGGATGATGATGATGCCCACATCCTCGCTGTCGCGGATGGACCCGAAGGCCGCGGGCTGGCCGTCATAGGTGATCTGGCCCTCATAGCTGCCGACCGGATAGACGCCCGACAGCACCTTCATCAGCGTGGACTTGCCCGCGCCGTTCTCGCCGCAGATGGCGTGGATCTCGCCCTCGGCCACCTCCAGGCTGACATCGTCCAGCGCCTTGACCCCTGGAAAGGTCTTGGTGATCCGGTCCATTCGCAACAGCGCGCCCATGGCTCTCCCCCCTTGTCCGGGCCGCCCGCAGGGGGGCGGCCCGATGCGCCTTACTGCAGCTGTTCGGCGGTATAGTAGCCGCTGTCGATCAGGACCTGTTCCCAGTTCGATTCGTCGACGCCCACCGGCTCCAGCAGGAAGGACGGCACGACCTTGACGCCGTTGTCATAGGTCTCGGTGTCGTTCACCTCGGGCTCGGTGCCCTTCAGCATGGCGTCGACCATCCCGACGGTGACGCGGGCCAGCTCTCGGGTGTCCTTGAAGACGGTCGAATACTGCTCTCCGGCCCGGATCGACTTGACCGACTGGACCTCGGCATCCTGGCCGGTGACGATGGGCATGGTCTGGTCGCCCGAGCCGTATCCCACGCCCTTGAGCGAGGACAGGATGCCGATCGACAGCCCGTCATAGGGCGACAGCACGCCATGCACCGTGGCCTGGGTGTAGTTCGCCGACAGAAGGTTATCCATCCGCGCCTGCGCGGCCGATCCGTCCCACCGCAGCGTGCCGACCGTGTCCATGCCCATCTGGCCCGACGGAATCGCGATGCGCCCCTCGTCGATCAGCGGCTGCAGGATCGACATCGCGCCGTCATAGAAGAAATAGGCGTTGTTGTCGTCCGGGCTGCCGCCGAACAGCTCGACGTTCCAGGGCTGGACGTCGGGGAACCGCTCCTCCAAGCCCACGACAAGCGACGTGGCCTGTGCCACACCGACGCTGAAATTGTCGAAGGTGGCATAGTAATCCACGTCCGGCGTGTCGCGGATCAGGCGGTCATAGGCGATGACCGGAATGTCGGATGCCGCCGCATTGGCCAGCGCGTTGGACAGCGTGGTCCCGTCGATGGCCGCGATGACCAGCACGTCGACCCCCTGGCTGATCATGTTCTCGACCTGGGCCAGCTGGTTGGGGATGTCGTCCTCGGCATATTGCAGGGTCGTCTCGTAGCCTGCCTCCTGGAACTGGCGGACCATGTTGTTGCCGTCATCGATCCAGCGGGCCGAGGATTGCGTGGGCATGGAGATACCCACGGTCTGGGCCGCGGCGCCAAAGGCCAGCCACGAGGTCCCGATCGCCAGCGCGACCGCGGCGGTTTTGAATGTCATGTTACCCTCCCTTTCGGCGCCGTGGCGCCGCCCCTGTGCGGTCCCCTTGTTGCGGGGCTGCGAACGGGACCATAGCAAAGCCGCTGCATATCAGTAAAATGACATTCACGACGACCAACATACCGGAAAACGCATGTCGCCACCCCTCCATCTGAAACCCGCCCCCCTGCGCCTGATCCTGGAGATCGCCGAGACCGGCCAGCTGCAGCAGGCCGCCGCGCATTGCGCCATGACCCAGCCCGCCGCATCGCGCATGCTGGCCGAGATCGAGCGTCAATGCGGCGCGCCGCTGTTCATCCGCCAGCCCAAGGGCATGTCGCCGACCGAGATCGGCACCACCGTCCTGCGCCGCGCCCGCGTGATCCTGCGCGAGATGCAGGGCATGGCCGATGACGTGCAGGCCCTGCGCGGCGGGCAGGCGGGGTCGGTGCATGTGGGCGCGGTGACGGGGCCTGCGGTCGGCTATCTGACCTCGTCGGTCCGCGCGATCAAGCGCGACACCCCCGAGGCAGACATCACAGTCGACGTGATGCCGTCACGCGAATTGCTGGGCCAGCTGAGCCTGGGGCAAATGGATTTCGCGCTGGCCCGCGTCCTACCCGATTTCGACAGCCGCGAGTTCCTGATCCAGCCCCTGCGCGATGAAAAGGTGACGTTCTGCGTGCGCGCGGGCCACCCTCTGGCTGCGGCCGCGCGGGTCGATCTGGCCGATCTGCACGATCAGGAATGGATCATGCAGTCGCGCGGCGCCCCCATCCGCGAGGCCACGATGGAGGCATTCGCCGCCGCGGGCCTGCCCGAGCCGCGCAACATCGTCAACAGCCCGTCGATCCTGTTCACCATCGCCTATCTGGCGCAGGGCGACGCCATCGCTTCAGTGTCCGAGGAGGTGGCCCAGCTGTTGATGCGCCCGCCAGTCAATGCGGGATTCGCGCTGCTGAACCACCCTCAGGACATCCGGGTGGCGCCCTATTACCTGCTGTCGCTGCGCCGCCGCCCACTGTCGCCGCTGGCGGCGCGCATCCGCGACGCGGTGATCCGCGCCACGCGCGTCACGCCAGCGTCACCGGGCTGATCGGCGGCCGCCCCGCAAAATGGGCGTCCAGGTTGTCCACCATCAGCGCGGCCATCGCGTCGCGCGTCTGGACCGTGCCCGACCCCTGATGGGGCGACAGCGTCACGTTGCGCAGCGCGGTCAGGCGCGGGTCGGGGTCGGGCTCGGACGCGAACACGTCCAGCGCCGCCGCCCCCAGCCTGCCCGATTGCAGGGCGGCGATCATCGCCTCCTCGTCGACGACGCTGCCGCGGGCCACGTTGACGAACAGCCCCTGGGGCCCAAGCGCCTCCAGCACCGGGCCCGTGATCAGGCCCTGCGTGTCCGGCCCGCCCGCGACGATGGCGATCAGGATGTCGCTGTCGGCGGCCAGCGTCGCCAACTCGGGCTGGAAGGGCAGGTCCACGCCCTTGTCGCGGCGGTTCCAATAGGCGACCTGCAGCCCCAGCAGTTGCGCCAGCGCCGCGATCTGCCGCCCGATCGTGCCCATGCCGACGATGCCCAGCCTGCGCCCCCGGAACGACCGCTGCAGCGGGAACGACCCCTTGCGCGCCCAGTCCCCGCTGCGGACCCAGGCATCGGCGGCGACCATGTCGCGCCAGCCCACCTGCGCCAGCAGCAGGGCCATGTCGGCCACCTCCTCGGCCAGCGCCGGAGAGGCGTTGGTCAGCACGATTCCGCGTTCCGCGATGGCGGCGGTGTCAAAGGCGTCATAGCCCGCCGATCCGCAACTGATGATCTCCAACGCGGGCAGGCGGTCCAGCAGGGCCACGTCGATGGGCACATGGCCGATCGCGGCAATGGCGCGGATCTGCGCGCCGTGGCGGTCCAGCAGCGCGTCGCGGTCGGGGGCATGGTCCAGGCGGTGCAGAGCATAGCCCGCCTCCAGCCTGGCCAGCGCGTCGGGGCGGGTCGGGGTCATCAACAGAACGTCAGGGGTCATCGGCGGTCGCTTTCCGGCGGTTCGGGCCCGCATCGGGCCGGGGGCGCCCGTCGCGGCGACGGGCGGGACCGGGTCAGCATGCACGCAGCTGCGACCAAGCGCCACCCGCCCTGCAGATGCCCCCATTTCGCTGTCTGAAACTTTTTCCCGCCCCCCTCGTAGATCACGATGCTACGCGGCGCCGGGTTATCAGGCCACCAGCGCGGGCCGCGACCGGACCAGCCGACCGACTGCGACCATCGTCGTCACCGCGCCCGTCAGGGTCGCCAGGAAAAGGACAATCAGCAGCGCCCGCAGCGCATTTATCCCAAAAAGCGAAATAGTTGTCGCGACAGCAATCAGGGGAATATGTGTGCCGATAAAGATGATCAGCATGATCCGCGCCTTGTCGGTCATTTGGTTTCCTTGGATTTATTGTTAAGTCATTTAGTGTCCGATTATGATTCGGGCCAAGGATAACCATTTCAATCTTTCCAGATCAAGACCTTAGCGAATATGAATCGGCATGACGAAAATACCGGCTGGCTGAATGCCATCGCCGCTGGAAGCCGGAACGACTTCGCGCGATATTATCGCGCGAACAGTAATCTTGTATTCGGTATTCTATTACGCATGCTGCGCGACCGTGCCGATGCCGAGGAGGTTTTACAGGAAGTGTTCGTGCGTGTCTGGACCCGCGCGGGCCGTTACGACCCTGCTTTGGCGAACCCGCAGACCTGGCTGGTGGCCATCACCCGCAATGCCGCCATCGACCGGCTGCGCGCCCGTCAGAGCCGCCCCCTGACCGCCCCGCTATGCCCCGATATGCCCGGCAGCGCCCCCTCCCCCGAGGCGCAGGCCGTGGCCTCGGACCAGCGGTCGCAGCTGGATCACTGCCTGTCCCTGCTGGAGGATGACAAGGCGCAGGCCGTCCGCGACGCCTATCTGGAGGGCTGGAGCTATGAGGAACTGGCACGGCGGTCGGGCGTTCCCCTCAACACGATGAAGACCTGGCTGCGCAGATCCCTGCACCGCTTGAGGCGCTGCATGGATCAATTTACGGACCCCCAATGACCGATCTTTCCCCCGACGAGCTGCTGGCAGCCGAGTATGTCATTGGTCTTTTGGATCGTGACCAGCGGCGCGCCGCCGAGGATCGGTTGACCCGCGACCCGGAATGGGCGTGCGTGGTTGCGCGCTGGCAGCGACAACTGTCGCAGATGGACGCTGCCTTTGCGCCCGTTCCCGCGCCCGACCTGCTGCCCCGGATCGAGGCGCGGCTGTTCGGTGCCCCCCCCGCCGTGCACGGATGGTGGAGGATCACGCGCCCGGAGCTGCTTACGGGGCTGGTTCTCGGCGCGGTGCTGGTGGTCAAGGCGGTGCTGCTGGCGCTGTGGCTGGGCGGGCGGTGACCGCCGCCTGAAACCTTTCGGCACACGGTCCGTATCGGCCGACGCGACAGCGACAGGTCCGAGCCGCCTATGATTGATGCCTCTCCCACCCCGCGCCGCGGCGCTCTGTATCCCGTGATCGCCGCGGTGACGACGACGGTGGTGCGGGACAATTGCGTGCTGTTTCTGCCCTGCATGGGGCGGGGGCGGCAGATGCCGTTGCCACCCGACGACCAGATGGCGCCAGGACGCCTGCTGGCGGTCGGAGATGCGACGCTGCATGTGGCGGCGCGGGGTCAGGCAGGCGCCGGCCTGACGCTGGCCGGGCTGCGCCTGCCCCTGGGGCGCCGCCTGCCGGTGCTGGTGCTGACGGATGCGCAGGGCGGGCTGCGACCCCGTTCCGTCGGCGCGCCTGCGAAAATCTCTCCCTCAGGGTGAAACAATCCACGACCGCACCCGTAACCCTCGCCGCTAAGAATAGCATGACAGGGAGCCACAGAATGTCGGTCGTCAATGATGTCACAACCCAGAACTATTCGGGGTCGCTGCTCAGCGCCCAGCTGCTGTCGGCGCAGCGCACGCTGCTGCTGAACCGGATCGGCCCACAGGTCACCAACACCGTGACCGACAACAACAACCAGCTGGTCGTCGGTGAGACCGTCACCCTGGGCGATGGCCGCACCGCCACCGTGCTGGGGTCGGGAACGATCCAGCCCGGCGTGCGGGTGGCGGGCATCGTCGTGCCTCTGGGCTCCTCTCAGCCGGTGGTGCTGGTCCAGACTTCGGGCGGACAGCTGGTGTTCCTCTATCCTGAGGGGGCGCCGAACCTGTTGGGCGCAATCGCGCTGATCACGGATATCCGTCCGGTGGATTACACGTTCCCGGGCGGCATCATCTGCTTTACCGAAGGCACGCTGATCCGCACGCGCCACGGCGATGTCCCGGTCGAGGAGCTGCATCCCGGCATGCAGGTCTGGACCCGTGACGCGGGCCTGCAGGAGATCGCCTGGACCGGCAGCCGCACCCTGTCGGCCGCCCGTCTGGCGGTCGAGCCGCATCGCCGCCCCGTGCTGATCCGCAAGGACGCGCTTGGGCCGGGGCTGCCCGCGCGGGACATGACCGTCTCTCCGCAGCATCGGATGCTGGTGGGATCGCGCATCGCGCAGCGGATGTTCGACGATTCCGAGGTGCTGGTCGCGGCCAAGCATCTGACCGCGATCCCCGGCATCGAGGAGGCGCCGTGGCGCCATGGCGTGACCTATGTGCATTTCCTCTGCGCCGACCATCAGGTCGTGATGTCCGAGGGAGCCTGTTCCGAGACGTTGCATACAGGGCCCGAGGCGCTGAAAGCCCTGTCGGACGTCGCGCAACGCGAGCTGCTGGACCTGTTCCCCGAACTGGCGCTGATGTCGCCTGCGGCCCCGGCCCGGCCCGCGGCACGTCGCCTGCTGAACGGCCGCGAAGGGCGCAAGCTTGCGCAGCGCCATGCGCAGAACGGGATGATGGTTCAGGCCTGACGCCTCTGCCCCCGCCGCCGCGACCGGCGGCGGGGGATCACACCTCGACCGCGATCCGGCCCATCGGGTTGGAACAGCAGGCCAGGATCCAGCCCTCGGCGATGTCCTCGTCGCTGATGCCGCCGTTATGGACCATATGGACCTCTCCGGCGGTCTTGCGGATCTTGCAGGTGCCGCACAGCCCGAAGGTGCAGCCCGACGGAATGTTCAGCCCCGCCCGCTTGGCCACGGCCAGCACGGTGTCGGTCTCGGCGCAGGCGGCCGTGACGCCGCTGGCGGTGAACACCACCTGCGCGCGGGCATCCTCATCGGGGGCCACATCGTCGATCACCGGAGCCTCGGATTCGGTGGCGACAGGGGCGCCGAAGCTCTCCTGGTGATAGCGGTCCATGTCATAGCCAAGGGCGACCAGCATGTCGCGCACCGCCTGCATGAAAGGCTCGGGGCCGCAGCAGAACACCTCGCGGTCCAGATAATCGGGGGCCATCAGGCCCAGCATCAGGCTGTTCAGACGCCCCTGATAGCCGGTCCAGGTGCGGAACGGTTCCGGTTCCTCGACGGTCAGGCGGACCTGCAGGCCCGGCACGCGCGAGGCGAACTGCTCCAGCCGTTCGCGGAAGATGATGTCCGAGGGGCGGCGTGCGGCATGGACGAACACGATGTCGGTATCCTGCGCCTGATCCCAGGCCCAGGTGGTCATCGACATCATCGGCGTGATCCCCGACCCGGCCGAGATGAACAGGTATTTCCGCGCCGGATGCCGATGAAAGCTGAAGATGCCGCCTGGACCAAAAGCCTTGATGCGCATGCCCGGCTGCAGGTGATCCAGCATCCAGCGCGTGCCGATGGAGGTCGCCTGCGCCTTGACCGTGACCGAGATCGACAGTGGCCGCGACGGCGACGAGCTGATCGTGTAGGTCCGCTGGATGTTACCGCGCGCGCCCTTGGCCGGATCGACCGGCAGGTCCAGCGTCACGAACTGCCCGGGCTGATAGTCGAACCAGGCCCCCGATGGTGCCCGAAAGATGAAGGTCGCGGTGTCGCGCGTTTCCGGCACGACCATCACGCATTCCAGCGGCTCGTCGTCGGACCAGGGTTCGGCGGTCCAGTTCAGGCGGGGGCGCGCCATTATTCCGCCGCCATGCGCGCGCCAAGCCGCGCGGACATCAGCCCGCAATACCAGTCGATCAGGTGGATCACCCCGGCCTCCTGGCTGGGGGAATAGGGGCCGGGCTCATAGGCGGGCGACAGGATGCCGGCCTGGTTCTCCTCGACGACCTGGCGGTCCTCGTCATTGGTGTTCAGCCAGACGCGGGTCAGGGTCTCCAGATCGTAATCGACCCCCTCGACCGCGTCCTTGTGGACCAGCCAGTTGGTCGTGACCTGGGTCTCGGTCGGGCTGATCGGCAGGATGCGGAAGACGATGGCGTGATCGGCCAGAAAGTGGTTCCAGGACGAGGGGAAGTGATAGAACATCAGGCTGCCCGCGTCATTCCAGGGCATCGAGCCCATGCGCCGCGACACGGCGGCCTTGCCCGACATGGTAAAGCTTTCCTGATGGTCCATCAGCGGCACGCGGGCCATCCGCCACTGCATGTCGGGGGCATTGACAAAGCGCGCGGGCAGGCCCTCCGCATCGCAGCGGTCCCAGTGGGACAGGATCTCGGGGCTGGCGGAATTGGGCCCCTCCATCACCGTCATCAGCGGGTCGTCGGAATAGGTTCGGCACAGCGACGGATGGCTGCCGCCGCAGTGATAGCATTCGCGGTTGTTCTCCATCACCAGCTTCCAGTTGCCCTTTTCCACGATGGTCGAGGTAAAGGCGACCTTGGCATCCGCCAGCCCCGAAGGCGCGACATAGCGCATCAGGTTCGCGGCCAGTTCGTTGATGGCGGGCGGCACGGCGGCCAGGCAGATGAAGATCATCCCCTTGAGATCGACGCAATGGACTGATTTCAGGCTGTATTTCGACGGGTCGAAATCGGGGCCCATGTCGCGCGCGAACAGCAGCTTGCCGTCCAGATCGTAGGTCCATTGGTGATAGGGGCAGACCAGCTTCGGGTTGGTGCCGTTCGATTTCGCGCAAAGGCGCTGGCCGCGATGGCGGCAGACGTTGTGGAACGCCCGGATGCGCCCATCCGCGCCGCGCGTGACGATGACCGGATAATCGCCGACCTGCATCGTGATATAGCTGCCGGTCTTGGGCAATTCGCAGCTGGGACCGGCGAACAGCCATTCGCGGTACCAGATCTGCTCCAGGTCGTCGCGAAACGCCTGCTGGTCGCAATAGAGGTCGCGCGGCAGGGCGTGATCGGGCAGGCGGGCGGCGATCAGCTGGGCGGTCGAGGACGGAGAGGTCTGGGTCATGGCGCTGCTCGGGGTCGGGGTGTCGGGGTGCGGACGGGTGGCGTTCGGCCCAACCTAGTCGGCGCGGCGCGGGGGCGCGGCAGAATTGCGACATTCGGCGGCAGAAACAGACATGCCCGCGCTAGAGCAGCCCTGCCGAGCGCAGCCGCGCGAGCTGCTGTCCCGAATGGGGCCCGCGTTCGGCCAGCAGGGCGCGCAATTCGTTCATCATGTCGCGCGGGCGCGCGCGGTTGACCGTGGTGAAAAGCGAACTGGGCAGCAGGTCGTCGGTCATCAGACTGGCCATCCAGCCCTCGTCGCGCGGCAGCGACCACATCCAGCGCCCGGCCTGCGTGTGCAGGCGGGCATGGCGCAGATCGACAAAGCCCGCGGCACCCTCGATCTGGTCCAGCCGCGGCAGGTGGCGGCCCAGCTGGCAGGTGGTGCCCGTGCCCAGCACGTCGACCTTGATCGCGTGGGGCGCGCGCTTGTGGAACATGAAGTTCTTCCACCCCTCCTGGCCCAGCTTGCCCTTGGCCATCCAGGCATTGCCCAGATAGCCAAGCACATGACACTCGGGCGGCAGCTGGTCGAAATGCGCCAGCGTGCGCGCGACGTAATCGGGCGGATAGAGGATGTCGTCATCGACGGTCAGCACGATGTCGTCGTCATCCGGGACGAAGGCGAACTTGCCCGCGTCGCGCAGGTCGCGATCGGGAATGATCGCGGTGACGCGGTCGTCCTGCGCCAGGGCGGGCGGGATCGCCTCATGCTGGTTCAGGCACAGGAACAGGTGGTCCACCTGCGGCAGGATCGATGCGACGGTCTGCATGAGGATGGCGGAGCGGGGCGGAAAGGTGGCCATGTGGGCGCGGATCATCCCGGTCTCCGGTCAGCTGATGTCGGGGCAGCATGCCGACGCGCCTGCTGAAACGCAACCGGCGCCTGCCGGAGGGGAAAGCCCGCCCGACCCCCATCGAGGGGGACGGGCGGGCTGCGGGGCCCCCGGACCCCCGCGACCAGGACGCGATAGGTGGTTCTGACACAAATGGAAAAACCTTCCATAATGCTTGGCAAAGCCCTAGTGCTGCCGTATTCCATGAGGCAGACGCCGATTCCCTGCCATCCGAGGAGACCATCATGACCCCCGCCACCCCGCGCCACGGCCTGGACGTCCATCCTGATTTCGCAGCCTTTGTCGAGGATCGGGTGCTGCCCGGCACCGATGTGTCTGCTGATGCGTTTTGGCGGGGCTATGCGGAGTTGCTGGACGGCTTTGCCGAGAAAAACCGCGAGCTGCTGGCCGAACGCGCCACATTGCAGGCCCGGATCGACGCCTGGCACAAGGCGCGCGGCAACCAGCCTTGGGATGCGGCCGCCTATCGCGCGTTCCTGACCGAGATCGGCTATCTGGCCGCGGAAGCTGCGCCCTTTGCCATCGACAACGGCACCATCGACCCCGAAATCGCGACCCTGGCGGGCCCGCAGCTGGTGGTGCCGGTCAGCAATGCCCGCTTCGCGCTGAACGCGGCCAATGCGCGGTGGGGGTCGCTGTATGATGCCATGTACGGGTCGGACGTGACGGGACCGGTGCCCACGGGCGGGTTCGACGCGGCGCGGCGCGATGCGGTCGTGGCGCGGGCGGCGGCGTTCCTGGACGAGGCGCTGCCGCTGGCCTCGGGCAGCCATGCGGACGTCACCGCCTATGGCGCCGACGATCAGGGCCTGACCGCCACGGTCGGCGGGCAGGTCGTGCGCCTGGCCGATCCGGCGGCCTTTGTCGGCACGCGGCGGGACGGGGCAGACACGGGCTATGTCCTGCGCCACAACGGGCTGCATGTGGAGCTGGTGATCAATGCGGACCACCCGATCGGGGCGGCCTCGGCCAGCGGGCTGCGTGACGTGGTGCTGGAGGCGGCGCTGTCAGCCATCCAGGATTGCGAGGACAGCGTCGCCGCCGTCGATGCCGAGGACAAGATCGGCGTCTATGCCAACTGGCTTGGCCTGATGAAGGGCGATCTGGCCGAGAGCTTTGACAAGGGCGGCAAGGTCATGACCCGCCGGTTGCAGGGCGACCGCGAGGTCACCCGCCCCGATGGCAGCACCGTGACGCTGCAGGGTCGCGCCCTGCTGCTGGTGCGCAATGTGGGCCACCTGATGACCACAGATGTGGTGCGCAAGGACGGGCAGGACACCCCCGAGGGGCTGATGGACGCGATGGTCACCGTCGCCTGCGCCATCCACGACCTGAAAAAGACCCAAGGCCCGCGCAACAGCCGTGCTGGCGCGATCTATATCGTCAAGCCCAAGATGCACGGCCCCGACGAGGCGGCATTCGCCGACGCCGTCTTTACCCATGTCGAGACCGCCCTGGGCCTGCCCGCCAACACCGTCAAGCTGGGCCTGATGGACGAGGAGCGTCGCACCAGCGCCAACCTGGCCGCCTGCATCCACGCGATCCGCAACCGGATCTTCTTCATCAACACGGGTTTCCTGGACCGCACGGGCGATGAGATCCACACCTCGATGCAGGCGGGCGCGTTCGTGGGCCGCGACGGCATGAAGACCGCGACCTGGCTGAAAGCCTATGAGGATCGCAACGTGCTGATCGGGCTTGCCGCGGGCATGCGGGGCCGCGCGCAAATCGGCAAGGGCATGTGGGCCAAGCCCGACGCCCTGGCCGAGATGCTGGAGGTCAAGATCGGCCACCCGAAATCGGGCGCCAGCACGGCCTGGGTCCCCTCGCCCACGGCGGCAGTGCTGCATGCGCTGCATTATCACCAGATCGACGTGGCCGCGCGCCAGGACGAACTGGCGGGCGCGGCGCTGCCCGATCTGGACCTGCTGCTGACGCCCGCGCTGGCGGACGGTCCGATCCCGCAGGACCAGATCCTGCGAGAGCTGGACAACAGCGCGCAGGGCATCCTGGGCTATGTCGTGCGGTGGGTCGACCAGGGCATCGGCTGTTCCAAGGTGCCCGATATCGACGACGTGCAGCTGATGGAGGATCGCGCCACCTGCCGCATCAGCGCGCAATATCTGGCCAACTGGCTGGAGCATGGGCTGATCACCGTGGATCAGGTCGAGGACGCGCTGCGCCGCATGGCCGCCAAGGTCGATGCCCAGAACGCGGGCGATGCGGCATACCGCGCCATGGCGCCCGGGTTCGACGGTCCGGCCTTTCTGGCGGCGCGCGATCTGGTCCTGACGGGGACCAGCCAGCCCTCGGGCTATACCGAACCCGCGCTGCACGCGCGCCGGGCCGAGGCCAAGGCCCGCGCCGTCTGACCCCCCCGGCGCGGCGGTGGTTGCGCAGCCGCCGCCGCGCGCTATGCTGCGCGCGGATCAGATAGGGAACCGTGATGTCGGGAAAAATCATTGCCGTGGCCGGGATCGGCTATGTCGGCCTGTCCAATGCCGTCCTGCTGGCCGCGCGCAACACGGTGCGGGCGCTGGACGTGAACGCGGACCGCGTGGCCATGCTGAACGCCCGGCAATGCCCGATCATCGATGCCGACATCGCCGACCATCTGGCCACGCGCGACCTGAACCTGACCGCCACGACCGATGCGGCGGCCGCCTATGACGGGGCCGATGTGGTGATCGTCGCGACGCCCACCGATTACGACCCGGTGACGAATTACTTCAACACCACCAGCGTCGAGGCGGTCATCCGCGACGTGACGGTCCATGCGCCCGATGCGCTGATCGTGGTCAAATCGACGGTGCCGGTGGGCTTTACCAAGGGCGTCCGGGAGAATCTGGGCACGCAGAACGTGATCTTCAGCCCCGAATTCCTGCGCGAGGGGCGCGCGCTGCATGACAACCTGCACCCGTCGCGCATCGTGGTCGGAGAGGACAGCCCCCGCGGCCGCGGCTTTGCCGACCTGCTGGCCGAGGCATCACTGGACGCGGATGTCCCGATCCTGCTGACCGGATCGACCGAGGCCGAGGCGATCAAGCTGTTCGCGAACACCTATCTGGCGCTGCGCGTCGCCTATTTCAACGAGCTGGACAGCTATGCGATGGGCAACGGTCTGGACAGCCGCCAGATCATCGAGGGGGTCGGCCTAGACCCCCGCATCGGCAGCCATTACAACAATCCGTCCTTTGGCTATGGCGGCTATTGCCTGCCCAAGGACAGCAAGCAGTTGCTGGCCAATTACAGCAACGTCCCCCAGAACCTGATCGCCGCCGTGGTCGAGGCGAACCGCACCCGCAAGGACGTGATCGCCGAGGACATCCTGTCGCGCCGCCCGCAGGTGGTCGGCATCTATCGCCTGGTGATGAAGGCGGGGTCCGACAATTTCCGCCAATCCGCCGTGCAGGGCGTGATGAAGCGGCTCAAGGCCAAGGGGGTCGAGGTCGTGGTCTATGAACCCGCCCTGCCCGACGAGCGGTTCTTCGGCTCGCGCGTGATCCGCGATCTGGCCGCGTTCAAGGCCGAAGCCGACGTGATCGTGGCGAACCGTCTGACGGCGGATCTGGACGACGTGACCGACCGCGTGTTCACCCGCGACCTGTTCCGCGAGGACTGACAGGGCTGCGGGTGCGATTGTCGGCGGCACGCCCCTGCGGGCTGACATGTCGGGGTGCTTGGCGCTGACGGTCCTTGCGGCTGCCGGATGGGCTGTTGACGGGTTGGGAACGGTTGCTCGGGTGCAGTCGACGGGGTTCAGTCGCGTAGGCACCGAATCGGGCTGCGGGCGGCGGCTGGTCTACTGCCTTTCTCCCGATACAAAAATTTTCATCATTACCACAAAAGCATGCATTAAACTCTTGATGCTTTTTCTAAAGCCTCTCGCGCAGCTGCGCCTCGATCCGGCGGCGGCGCCACGAGGAGCGGATCTGGCGCGCATAGAGGTTTTTGGGGCACAGCGACAGGTCATCGCCCTGACCCTTCATCGCAAAGCGGCGGGCTGCGGCGGCGATGCGGCTGTCGGCGGCGGTGATGGCGGCGACCGTCACCTCGACCTCGCGGATGTCCTGCGGCTCCAGTGCGTCGAAACTGCTGTGGCGGGCGCGGTCCAGCAGGTCCAGAACGCTGCCGATATCGACGTGATCGCCGCTTTTCAGCGGGCCCTGCAACGTCGCCTCGCGCGGGGTGGCGTGCTGGTCGCGGGCGATCTCGGTCCGGTCGGCGACCGAGGACATGCGCTGGCCGTCAGCGGTCCAGACCGTCAGCATGATCTCCAGCACATAGATCGGCTCGAACCCCAGATTGCTGACCAGGATGCGGGCCGACAAGTCGCGCGCACCGCCCAGATGGATCAGGATCTCGGTCCGGCGCTGGCGGCGCAGGCCCGACACGATCACGTGCAGATAGATCATCCAGATCAGCGCCGTTACCGCCGCCATCCCGGCCTGCACCAACCCGCTATTCTCTGAAATCCAGTCCCACATCGCGCCATTCCCCTGTGCTGCCCGCCCAACACGCCCCAAAGGGCGATGTTCCTGCACAGTGCGATCACAGGGGCATGACCGGGCCCGTGAACCCGGCGGGCGCGGGCCGCGTTCCGCCCCGAACCCCACCCGGAGGAGACCGCCCATGTCCGATATCGACCCCGCCATCCTGGACGCCCGCCTGACTGCGCAGCGCCGCCTGCTGGCGCGTCTGGTCGCCGCGCTGGAGCCCGCGGCCCGCCAGCCGGTGATCGACTGGCTGGGCCAGCGCGAGACCCTGCGCGACGGGCAGGAGGACCCCGGCGCGGTCCCCACCGAGGAGGTCGGCCCGGCGCTTGCCACGGCAGAGGAGTTTCGCATGATCCTGCGCCTGACCCGCGACCGCCTGCACGAGACCGATCAGGACTGAGCGCGCGCCCGCAGCATCTCGTCCAGCGCATCGGGCCGGATCAGCGCGTCCAGATCGACCCGCGCCCGCAGCCGCGCTAGCAGCAGATAAAGGCCGCCGATCTTGCGGTGCAGGAACAGGATCTCTGGCGGGGGCATCTCGGCGCGGGCGCGGGTGGCGGCGATCTGCATCGCCAGATCGGCCACCTGACGCGGGATGTCGCTGCTGCCCATGTCCATCACGCCTCCCGCCCGCAGCGGCGCAAAGGCCAGATCCATCATCGCCATCAGCATGTCCTGATGGGCGGCGTCGGTGTCGGCGCGGAAATAGCCGATGGCGATGGCGGCGTCGCGGATCGCCTCGCGGTCGCCCGCCAGCGCGGCACGCAGCAGCGCCAGATAGCGCGGGGCCACGGGGGCCGAGAACCCGCGCGTGGCCCCGAAATCCAGCAGCACGATGCGCCCGCCCGACGGGTGCGCGTCGTCGGGCTGCCAGCGGTAATTGGCGAAATTGGGGTCGGTCTGCATCAGGTCGAACCGGAACAGCTCCTCGATGACCAGCTGGGCCAGATGGGTGGCGGCGCGGTCGCGGACGGGCTGGGGGGCCTCGGCCAGGGTCTCGATGGGGCGGCTGTCGATGAAGTCCATGGCCAGCACGTCGGGCGTGCTGAACTGATCGTCGGGCACCGGCAGCAGGAATTCGTCGCACCCCGCCAGATTGGCGGCATAGAGGCGCATCTGTTCAGCCTCGCGCGCGTAATCGGCCTCGGCATGCAGCTGGGCGCGGGCCTCGGCGATCAGCGGTGGCAGATCGACGCCGGGGGGCAGCAGGCCGGGGATCCGCATCAGCAGCGCCATGTTGTCGATATCGCTGTCGATGCTGGCCCGCACGCCGGGATATTGCACCTTTATCGCCAGATCGCGCCCGTCGCGGGTCAGGGCGCGATGCACCTGCCCGATCGAGGCCGCCGCGATCGGGCGCACTTGAAAGCGCTGGAAATGGCGCAGCCAGCCCTCGCCCCAGGCCGCGTCCAGTGCGCGCTGCAGCTGCTTGGGCGGCATGGGGTCTGCATCGGCGCGCAGGCGGGCCATGATCTGCGTTAGCTCGGGCGGCAGGAAATCGCCCGCCTCCATCGAGATCAGCTGTCCCATCTTCATCGCCGCCCCGCGCATCTGCGCCAGCTGGCCCGCCAGCCGCGCGGCATTGCCGGGGGTCATGAACATCTCCTGCGCGCGGGGGCGCTGGCCGGTCGCCAGCTGCCGCGCGCCGGTGGCCAGCGCGCCCCCCCCGATGCCCCCCGCCAGCCCACCAAGGCGCAGCATCCGCGTCAGGCGGCCCTGGGGGACAGCGCGGGGGGTGCGGTCGTCGGTCATGCGCGGGCCAGCAGATGGGCCGCCATCGCGCGCCCGCTGGCCCAGCCATGTTCTGCCAGGGCCCCTAGCGCCCAGTCCCCGCCGACGACCAGCCCCGCCGCGTCATCGGCCAGGAACGGCTGCCCCAGGGGGCGGTCGGTCTGCGAATACAGCCAGCGATGCGCTGCGGCGTGGTGCAGATGCGCCGGGTCCGCTCCCAGCAGCTCCAGCAGCTGCGGCGCGATCATATGCGCCAGATCGGCAAAGGGCAGGTCGATGTGGTGCATGCTGTAATCGGGCGCGGCCTGCACCACCCAGGTGGTCAGCGGCTGGTCATCGCGCCCCGGCTTGGCGCTGTCCTGGGCGACCCAGGCCAGCGCGTCCTGTCCCTTATGCGTGGCAAAGGGGCGCGGCGCGGCGAGGTCCACCCCCACCATCACGGTGATATTCGCGCGGTAGCGGACCTGCGCCAGCGGCCCCGACAGCGGGTGATCGCCGCCCAGCAGATCGCGGGCCTGGGGCGCGGGAATGGCCAGCACGACGCGGTCGGCGTGGTGGTCGATGCCCTCTCCGCCCAGGTGCCAGCCCGCGCCGTGGCGCCGCAGCGCCGTGACCATGGCACCCGACCGGATGTCCAACCCCTGCGCCAGCGCGCGCGGGATCTGCGCCATGCCGGGCGTGCCGACGATGCCGGCTGCCTCAGGCCAGGGTGCAGCGTCGCCCGCATCCACCAGCCCGCCCAGCAGGGCCGCAAATTCGGGG
Source organism: Paracoccus sp. SCN 68-21 (assembly GCF_001724535.1). Taxonomy (NCBI): domain Bacteria; kingdom Pseudomonadati; phylum Pseudomonadota; class Alphaproteobacteria; order Rhodobacterales; family Paracoccaceae; genus Paracoccus; species Paracoccus sp. SCN 68-21. The sequence continues at coordinate 31,759 of NZ_MEES01000065.1, forward strand.
TCCGAGGCCGGCAGATATTGCGCCCCGTGATCGAACCGCAGCCCCCCATCGGTGCGGCGCGTGGCCAGTCGCCCGCCGATGCCGCGCCCCTTGTCGAACAGCGTGACTGTCAGTCCCGCCGCGACCAGCGCCCGCGCGCAGGTGATGCCGGTGATGCCCGCGCCGATGATGGCCACCCTGACCTGTTCGCCCATGCGCTGTCCTTTCCCCGGTTTTTCCCAACAGGACAGAGTGTCGCGCCGGGTGCAAGGCGGCATTCTGTCCGGCGGGCCCTAGTCCAGATCCAGCCGTGCGGCAAAGTCCAGAAAGGCCGCCAGCGACGCCGTCACCAGCTTGCGCGTGGAATAGACCAGGTGGATCGGCACCCCCGGCAGCGCGTGTCCGGGCAGGACCGGCACCAGCAGCCCCTGCGCCAGATCGTCGGCCACCTGGAATTCCGGAGCCAGCGCGATCCCCTTGCCGCCCACCGCCAGCGCGCGCAGCAACTCTCCGTTGTTGCTGGAAAAGGCGGGAGTGATCTTTTGATAGATCACCTCGGACCCCTGGCGCAGGGGCCAGGTGCCGGGACCCCTGAGGTTGGTGTAATGCAGGCATTGGTGGTCGCGCAGGTCGGCCGGGCGCTGCGGGCTGCCGTGGCGGGCGATATAGTCGGGCGATGCGACCAGCATGATGTTGGCGTCATGCAGGCGCCGGGCATGCAGGCTGCTGTCCTCCAGCGTGCCGATGCGGATCACGGCGTCGAACCCGTCGCGCGTCATGTCGGACCGGCTGTCGTCCAGCACCACGTCCAGCTGGATGTCGGGATATTCCTCCATAAAGCGCATCAGGTGCGGCTGCAGCACCTTGAGGGTGTATTGCACCGGCACGCCCAGCTTCAGCGGCCCGGAGGGACGGGCCGAGGCGGCGCGCACCCCTTCGAAGGCCGCGTCCAGGCGGGTCAGGATGTCGGTGATCTGCGCGTGAAAGGCATGGCCCGCCGCCGTGGGCGTCACCGCCCGCGTGGTTCGCGTCAGCAGGCGCGTGCCCAGATCGGTCTCCAGGTCGGCGATCATCTTGCTGCAGGTGCTTTTCGAGATGCCCAACCGGCGCGCTGCGGCGGCAAAGCTGCCCTCGTCGACGATGGCGGCAAAGCTGCGCAGCACCTTGATGTCCATGACCGACCCTCTTGCGTGACCCGGACATGATGAAAGGGCCGCCACTCCCGGAGGAATGGCGGCCCGTCGGCCCCTGTGCGGAACCGGCCGGTCAGAACCGATCAGTAGAAGCCGCGGCTGGAATTATCAATGCTGGCGGTTTCGCTGGTGGTGTTGATGCGGGTGATGGTCACCAGATCAGTGGCGCTCAGCCCGGCCTGCGACAGCTCGCGCGCGGTCATCACGTCGCCTGCGGGGACTTCGACGGTCTGCGCGGGGCGGGTCGGGGTGGTGAATTCGCTGGACGAGGCGGCCATCGCGCCACCGGCGGTCAGGGACAGGGCGGCCAGGGCATACACGAAGTTTTTCATGATCATTTTCCTTGTTCTTGCAACATCTTGGAAGCGGTGGCGCGCCGGATGCGCGTCTGGTCCGTTCCGATGACTGTCAGATAAGGGTCACAGTCGGGAAAGATTAGCCGCGCTTTTCCGCGCTCTGTGTTCGGCAGGACGGGACAATCGCGCAAGATCGTCCCGTCCGGACGGTCACGCCGTGCAAATCTGCGCGATGCGCTCCAGGATGGCGTCGGGCTGTCCGTCCAAGGTGGCGAACTGACGGGGCCGCCCCTCCCACGCGCCTAAGGGACCCTGGCGGTCGGCGGGGTTCATCAGCGTCAGGCCCAGGGCGATGCCGTCGGACAGCACGCGCACCTCGCCCTGGGTCAGGGTGAACAGGTCGGGGTCGGTCAGCCAGACGGCGGCGGTGCAGTCATGGACCAGCATCCCGTCATAGCCCGCCGCCTGATAGAACCGGACATAGCCCTGCGACAGGTCGGCCACCAGCCGCATCCCCGGCCCGCCCGCCTGTGCCAGCCGCGCCAGCGTGGCGCTGTCCATGAAGGTGCGCGTGGTCAGGTCCAGCGGCACCGCCACCACCCGCCAAGGCGCACCAAAGACGATGTCGGCGGCCAGCGGATCGCCCCAGATATTGGCCTCGGCCGCGGGGGTGATGTTGCCCGGCACGCGAAAGGCGCCGCCCATCAGGGTCACGTCGCGCACCAGCCCGGCGATGTCGGGCGCCCTCTGCACCGCGCGCGCCAGATTGGTCATGCGCCCCACGGCCAGCACGCGCACCTCGCCCGGATGGGCGCGGATCTGGTCGATCAGGAACTGCGCGGCGGTGTCGGGGTCGTCCTGCGGCGCCAGGTCGATCGGGTTGTCGCCCAGACCGTTGTCGCCGTGAATCCAGGTGGGCCAGAATTCGGGCGGCATGTCGGGGGTCAGCGGCCCTGCGGCGCCCGCATGCACGGGCGCGTCATGCCCCCATGCGCGCAGCAGGAACCGCGCGTTCCGCGTGGTCAGCGCGACCGGCGCGTTGCCAAAGACCGTGGTGACCCCCAGCAGGTCGATCTGCGGGTGGCGCAGCAGGTAATACAGCGCCAGCGCGTCGTCCACGCCGGGGTCGGTGTCAAAGATCACCTTGTCTGTCGTCATGTCATGGTCCCCTGTCTGGCCGCCCCCCTTAGCGGATGGCGCGCAGAGGTCAATCGGGTCCGGTCAGCGACATGGTGGCGCGGACGGCCCGCCGCCAGGCCTGATAGCGGGCGTCGCGATCGGCCTCCTCCATCGCCGGGGCAAAGCTGCGATCCAGCGCCCAGTCCTTGGCGAACCCCGCCATGTCGGGATAGAGGCCCGGCCCCTGCCCTGCCAGCCAGGCCGCGCCCAGGGCCGTCGTCTCCAGCACCTTGGGGCGGTCGACGGGCGCGCCCAAGATGTCGGACAGGAACTGCATCGCGTAATCGGACGCGCTCATGCCGCCGTCGACACGCAGGGCGGTCTCTCCCGTGGGCTCCCAGTCCGCCTTCATCGCTTCCAGCAGGTCGCGGGTCTGGAATCCAACGCTCTCCAGGGCAGCGCGGGCCAGCTCGGCCGGGCCGGAATTGCGCGTCAGGCCATAGATGGCGCCACGGCTGTCGGGCGACCAATAGGGGGCGCCCAGTCCGGTGAAGGCGGGCACCAGGATCACCTGTTGGCCTTCGTCGGCACTTTCGGCCAGGGGCTGGGTCTCCTTGGCGTCACGGATGATCTTCAGCCCGTCGCGCAGCCATTGCACGACCGCGCCCGCGATGAAGATCGACCCCTCCAGCGCGTAGGTCGGCTTGCCGTCCAGCTGATAGGCGATGGTGGTCAGCAGCCGCTGCGTCGAGGCCACCGGCCTGTCCCCCGTGTTCAACAGCGCGAAACAGCCCGTGCCATAGGTCGATTTGATCATGCCGGGCTGGAAACACGCCTGCCCCACGGTGGCCGCCTGCTGGTCGCCCGCGACCCCGGTGATGGGGATGGGCCGCCCGAACAGGTCGGGCCGCGTGGTGCCGAAATCGGCGGCGCAGTCGCGCACGTCGGGCAGCATCGCCATGGGAATGTCGAACAGCTTGCAGATCGTGGCCGACCAGCGGCCCTTGTGGATGTCGTACAGCATCGTGCGTGCGGCATTGGTGGCATCCGTCGCATGCACCTGGCCGCCGGTCAGGTTCCAGATCAGCCAGCTGTCCACGGTGCCGAAGGCCAGATCGCCCGCCTCGGCGCGCGCGCGGGCGCCGTCGACATTGTCCAGGATCCATTTCAGCTTGGTGGCCGAGAAATAGGGATCGACCAGCAGCCCGGTGCGGGCGGTGATCATGTCGGCATGGCCCCCGGCCTCCAGTTCGCGGCAGAATTCGGCGGTGCGGCGGTCCTGCCAGACGATGGCGTTGTGGACGGGCTTGCCCGTTTTGCGGTCCCAGACCACCACGGTCTCGCGCTGGTTGGTGATGCCGATGGCGTCGATGCGGGGGTTGCCGCATTTCTCGATCGCGGCGCGGCAGGTTGCCGCCGTGCTGGCCCAGAGGTCGCCCGGATCATGTTCGACCCAGCCCGATCGGGGGAAATGCTGCTCGAACTCCTCCTGGGCGCTGCCGCAGGGCTGCATGTCGCCGTCAAAGACGATGGCGCGGGACGAGGTCGTGCCCTGGTCGATGGCAAGGATATGGGTCATGGCGGCGGTCCTTTTCCGACGGATTGGGGGGCGCGGTCGCCCGCGCCCCCCGGACAGTTAACGCGGCTGGATCACTCCTGCCAACGCTGGATCAGCTCCTCATAGGCGATGGTGACCGGCGCCGGCTTTTCGTTGTCCAGCTTGGGCACCGGGGCGCCTTCGCGATCCAGCCAGACCTGCGGGTCCTCGGGCTCGTTCAGGACCGGGCCCAGGTCACCCTGCACGCCGGACCGCTGCAGGCGCTCCATCACGGCCTCCTGCTGCTCGCACAGCGCGTCCAGCGCCTCCTGCGCGGTCTTGGCGCCCGAGGAGGCGTCGCCGATATTCTGCCACCACAGCTGTGCCAGGCGCGGATAATCGGGGACGTTCAGACCCGTATCCGACCAGCGCGTCCGATCCGGAGAGCGATAGAATTCGACCAGGCCGCCCAGCTGGGGCGCACGCTCGGTAAAGCTTTCATGCCGGATCGAGCTGTCGCGCACAAAGGTCAGACCCACATGGCTTTTCTTGGTGTCGACGGTCTTCGACACGATGAACTGCGCATAGAGCCAGGCGGCCTGCGCGCGGTCCACGGGGGTCGATTGCATCAGCGTGGCCGAGCCCACGTCCTGATAGCCGACCTTCATCCCCTCCTCCCAATAGGCGCCATAGGGCGAGGGTGCCATGCGCCATTTCGGCGTGCCGTCGTCGTTCATGACGGGCAGGCCTTCCTTGACCATGTCGGCGGTGAAGGCGGTGTACCAGAACATCTGCTGGGCGATTGCGCCTTGCGCCGGAACCGGACCGGCCTCGCTGAAGGTCATCCCCGCAGCCGCCGGGGGCGTGTAGTTCTGCAGCCAGTCGATGTATTTCTCGATCGCATAGACGGCGGCCGGGCTGTTCGTGGCCCCGCCCCGCGCCATGCAGGATCCCACCGGCTGATAGTCGTCATTGACGCGGATGCCCCATTCATCGACCGGGAAACCGTTCGGCTCACCCTTGTCGCTGGCGCCCGCCATGGACAGCCACGCATCGGTGAAGCGCCAGCCCAGGCTGGGGTCCTTCTTGCCGTAATCCATGTTGCCATAGATCTGCTGGCCGTCGATCTCGCGTCCGGTAAAGAACTTGGCGATGTCCTCATAGGCGGACCAGTTCACCGGCACGCCCAGATCGTACCCGTATTCGGCGCGGAATTCGGCCATGATCTCGGGGTCGGTGAACCAATCGTGGCGGAACCAGTAGAGGTTGGCGAATTGCTGGACCGGCAGCTGATACAGCTTGTCATCCGGGCCGGTCGCCGAGGCCAGGCCGATGAAATCGTCCAGGTCCAGATCGGGGTTGGTGAAATCGGCCCCCTCGTTCGCCATCCAGTCGGTGATGTTGCGGACCTGCTGATAGCGCCAATGCGTGCCGACCAGGTCGGCATCGTTGATATACATGTCATAGACGTTCTCGCCCGTCTGCATCTGGGTCTGCAGTTTCTCGACGACATCGCCCTCGCCGATCAGGTCGTGGGTGACCTGGATGCCGGTGATGGCGGTAAAGGCCGGCGCCAGGACGCGGGCCTCGTATTCGTGGGTGGTGATCGTTTCCGACACCACGTTGATCGACATGCCGGACAGGGGTTCGGCGGCGTCGATGAACCACTGCATCTCGGCCTCCTGCTCCTCTCGGGTCAGGACGGACTGGTCGCCGATCTCGGCGTCGAGGAACGCGCGCGCGGCCTCGATATCGGCGAAGGCGGGGCCGGTCAGGCCCAGCAGGACCGCTGTGGTGGTCATCAGTTTCAGGTTCATGGTTCTCCCTCCCATTGGTTCAGTCTTGCTGCCCGTCAGACCCACCGGAACACGACGGCGGCATAAAACAGGCAGATCAGCAGCGCCCAGGGTTGCAGCGCCGCCCCCATCGTCCCCAGCCAGGCCAGGTTGATGAAGGCGGACCCCAGAAGCGTGATGAACAGGCGGTCGCCCCGCGTCGTCTCGATCCCCAGGACGCCGCGCCGGGGCGTTTCGGGAAACCGGATCGCCAGCACCGAAAAGGTGACCAGCAGCAGGGCGATGATGACGAAAAAGATCGCGGTCGGTGTGGTCCATGCCATCCAGGCCATGTGCGTTCCTCCCTTACACGCGGCCCAGGGCAAAGCCCTTGGCGATATAGTTGCGCACGAAATAGATGACCAAGGCGCCTGGCACGATGGTCAGCACCCCCGCCGCCGCCAGCACCCCCCAATCGACTCCGGACGCGCCTTGCGTGCGGGTCATGGTCGCCGCGATCGGCTTGGCCGCGACCGATGTCAGCGTGCGCGACAGCAGCAGCTCTACCCACGAGAACATGAAGCAGAAGAACGCCGCCACCCCGATCCCCGATGAGATCAGCGGCATGAAGATCCGCACGAAGAAGCGCGGGAAGCTGTAGCCGTCGATATAGGCGGTCTCGTCGATCTCCTTGGGGACGCCGCGCATGAAACCCTCCAGGATCCAGACGGCCAGCGGCACGTTGAACAGGCAATGCGCCAGAGCCACCGCGATATGCGTATCGAACAGACCGACCGAGGAGTACAGCTGAAAGAACGGCAGCGCAAAGACCGCGGGCGGCGCCATCCGGTTGGTCAGCAGCCAGAAGAACAGATGCTTGTCGCCCATGAAGTGATAGCGGCTGAAGGCATAGGCCGCAGGCAGGGCCACGGCCACGGAAATCACCGTGTTCAGAACGACATAGATCAGACTGTTCACGTAACCCATATACCAGCTGGGATCGGTCAGGATCACGACATAGTTGCGCAACGTCAGGGTCTGCGGCCACAGGCTGAAGGTTCCGGTGATCTCGGAGTTGGTCTTCAGGCTCATGTTGATCAGCCAATAGATCGGCAGCATCAGGAACAGCAGATACAGGGTGATGACGACGGTGCTGCCGTTCAGGCGGGTGCGGCTCTGCATGTCAGCCCCTTTTGTCCAGATTGGTCATGACCGTGTAGAAGACCCAGGAGATCAGCAGGATCACCAGGAAATACATCAGCGAGAACGCCGCCGCAGGGCCCAGGTCGAACTGTCCAAGCGCCATCTTGACCAGGTCGATGGACAGGAAGGTCGTCGCATTGCCCGGCCCGCCGCCGGTCACCACGAAGGGTTCGGTATAGATCATGAAGCTGTCCATGAAGCGCAGAAGGATCGCGATCATCAGGACGCCCATCATCTTGGGCAGTTCGATATAGCGGAACACCTTCCAGCGGCTGGCCTGGTCGATCCGCGCCGCCTGGTAATAGGCGTCGGGAATGGATTGCAGCCCCGCATAGGCCAGAAGCGCCACCAGCGACGTCCAGTGCCAGACATCCATCACCACCACCGTGGCCCAGGCATGGACCGGGTTCTGGGTATAGTTGTAGTTGATGCCCATGCTGTTCAGCGTATAGCCCAACAGCCCGATATCGACGCGCCCGAAGATCTGCCAGATCGTGCCGACCACGTTCCACGGGATCAAGAGCGGCAGCGACATCAGCACCAGCACGACGCTGGCCCAGACCCCGCGTTTGGGCATGTTCAGCGCGACGAAGACGCCAAGCGGGATCTCGATCGCCAGGATGATGGCCGAGAACGCCAGCTGCCGGCCAAGCGCGTTCCACATCCGGTCCGATGCCAGCAGCTCCTCGAACCAGCCCAGGCCGTTCCAGAAGAAGACGTTGTTGCCGAACGTGTCCTGAAACGCATAGTTGACCACGGTCATCAGCGGGATCACCGCCGAGAACGCGACCAGCACCAGCACCGGCAGGACCAGGAACCAGGCCTTGTGATTGACGGTCTTTTCCATGATGTCCCCCCTTACGCCGCGGCCACGCGCCAGTCGTCGGCATAGACGTTGATGCGCGACGGATCGAAGACCACGCGGGTCATGTCCGCCCCGACGCCCATATCCTCGGGCGCGATGATGTTCAGGTCGTGCCCCATCAGATCGGCGCGGATGATGCGGTGGCGGCCCACGTCCTCGATCCGGCGGATGGTGACGGGCAGGCCCTCATGCGCGGACAGGCGCACATGTTCGGGGCGCACCCCGATCTGCACGTTGCCCTGCACCGCGCCATAGGTCCCGGCCAGCGGCGTCGTGCCGCCGGGCACCAGCGCCTGCGCGCCGTCGATTTTCGCCGGCAGCAGGTTCATGCCCGGCGATCCGATGAAATAGCCCACGAAGGTATGTTCGGGCCGGTCGAACAGCTCTTCTGGCGTGCCGATCTGGACCACGCGACCGTCATACATGACGACGACCTTGTCGGCGAATGTCAGCGCCTCGGTCTGGTCATGGGTCACATAGATCATCGTGTGGCCGAAATCGTGGTGCAGCTTTTTCAGCTGGGTGCGCAGCTCCCATTTCATATGCGGGTCGATGACGGTCAGCGGCTCGTCGAACAGCAGGGCGTTCACGTCCTTGCGGACCATGCCGCGGCCCAGGCTGATCTTTTGCTTGGCATCCGCGGTCAGGCCGCGGGCCTTGCGGTCCAGCATGTGCTCCATGCCGATCATCGCGGCGATTTCCGCGACCCGTTCGGCCACATAGGCCTCGGGGCGGCCCCGGTTGCGCAGCGGAAAGGCCAGGTTGTCGCGCACGGTCATGGTGTCGTAGACGACCGGAAACTGGAACACCTGCGCGATGTTGCGCTCTGCCGTGGGCGCGCGGGTCACGTCGACCCCGTCGAACAGGATGCGCCCCTGCGACGGGATCAGCAGCCCCGAGATGATGTTCAGCAGCGTCGATTTCCCGCACCCGCTGGAGCCCAGCAGCGCATAGGCCGCGCCGTCCTGCCAGTCGTGGTTCAGCTCCTTGAGGGCGTAATCCTCCGGGCCCTTGGGATGGACGGAATAGGAATGGGCGAGGTTCTCCAGCGTGATCTTGGCCATAACCCCTCCTCAGGCGGCTGTTGCATAGGCGGCGGGGGTGACCATGCGGCCATCCTCGGCAAAGACATAGACGTGGCGCGGGTCCAGCCAGACCGGCAGCGACTGGCCCAAGGGCAGGTCGTGGATGCCTTGAATCAGACCGACCCATCGCTGGCCGTGATGGTCCAGATGGACGAAGGTCTCCGATCCGGTCAACTCGGTCACGACCAGCTGCGCGTCAAAGCACAGTGCATCGGCGGCATGGCGCGACAGATGCAGGTGGTTGGGCCGGAACCCCGCCAGATAGCGCCCGTCGGGCAGCGCGGGCATTCCCGCGACCGAAGGCCGCCCACCCGCCACCTGAAAGGGCAGGAAATTCATCGGCGGGTCGCTGAACACCCGCGCCGTGGTCGCATCGACAGGCTGGCGATAGACATGGGGCGTGGGCCCGAACTGCGTCACCCGCCCCTCCCACAGGGTCGCGGTGTTGCCGCCCAGCAGCAGCGCCTCTTCGGGTTCGGTCGTGGCATAGACGAAGATCGCGCCCGATTCCGCAAAGATGCGCGGGATCTCGACCCGCAGCTCCTCGCGCAGCTTGTAGTCCAGGTTCGCCAGCGGCTCGTCCAGCAGCACCAGACCCGCGTTCTTGACCAGCGCGCGCGCCAGGGCGCAGCGCTGCTGCTGGCCGCCCGACAGCTCCAGCGGCTTGCGCTCCAGCATGGGGGTCAGGCGCATCATTTCGGCGGTCTCGCGGACGCGGCGGTCGATTTCGGCGCGGTCCACGCCCATCAGGCGAAGGGGGGATGCGATGTTCTCAAAGACCGTCATCGCCGGGTAGTTGACGAATTGCTGATAGACCATCGCGACCTTGCGGTCCTGCACGCGCATGCCCGTGACGTCCCGGCCCTCCCACAGGATGCGGCCCTGCGCGGGGCGGTCCAGCCCGGCCATCAGCCGCATCAGCGACGTCTTGCCCGACAGGGTCGGTCCCAGCAGAACGTTCATCGTGCCGCGCGCCAGCACCAGATCGGTGGGGTGGACATGCACCTGCCCCTCGACCACCTTCGTCACGCCCTGCAGTTCCAAACTCATCCCCGACCCCTCCCAAGGTCCTTCCTGCGGCGGCGCCTATTCGGCGGCGGCCTGCCGCTGCGCCCAACGGGCGCGGATCCATGCATCCAGCGCCGCCACCTGATCGACCGTCAGGCGCAGCCCCAGCTTGGTGCGCCGCCAGATGACATCATCCGCACAGCGCGCGTATTCGTGATCCATCAGCCAGACGACCTCGGCCTCGGACAGGGTGGCGCCGAAATCGACGCCCAGATCGGCGGCGATGCGTGCGCCCGCCAGAATGCCCCGCGCCTCGGTCCCATAGGCGCGCACCAGACGCAGCGCCCAAGGGTCGGTCAGGAACGGATGGTCGCGGCGCAGTCCGGCCACCAGATCGGCCACCCCGTCCACCGGGAAATCGCCCCCGGGCAGCGCCTGCCCCTTGGTCCAGGCGCCGGGCAGCCCGGCAAAGAAGGGCGCGATCTTCTCCAGCGCCGATTCCGCCAGACGGCGATAGGTGGTGATCTTGCCGCCAAAGACGTTCAGCACCGGCGCCCCGCCCGCCTGATCGACCTTCAGCGTATAGTCGCGCGTCGCCGCCGTGGCGCTCTGGGCGCCGTCGTCATAGAGCGGGCGCACCCCGGAATAGGCCCAGACCACGTCATCGGCGGTCAGCTGGCGGCGGAAATACTGATTGGCAAAGCCCAGCAGATAGTCCCGCTCCTCAGGCGTGCATTCGGGCTTGACCGAGGGGTCCTGATGGTCGGCATCGGTGGTGCCGATCAGCGTGAAATCGCCCTCATAGGGGATGGCAAAGATGATCCGCCCATCGGTGCCCTGAAAGAAGTAGCATTTGTCGTGATCATACAGCTTGCGGGTCACGATATGGCTGCCCCGCACCAGACGTACGCCCTCGGTCGAGTTCAGGCGGATCGTGCCCTGGATGATGTCGCCCACCCAGGGCCCGCCCGCATTGACCAGCATCCGCGCCCGGTGGCGGGTGGTCGCGCCGGTGTCAGTATCCTGGGTGGTGACGACCCAGTGGTCGGCATGGCGGTCGGCGGATTGGACACGGGTGCCGGTCATGATGCGCGCGCCCCGCGCCTCGGCGTCGCGGGCGTTCAGCACGACCAGGCGCGAATCCTCGACCCAGCAGTCGGAATACTCATAGGCGCGGCGGAACCGCTCCTGCAGGGGGGCGCCCTCGGGCGTGCCCTCCAGCGACAGGGTGCGGGTGCCGGGCAGGATCTGGCGGCCGCCAAGCGTGTCATACATGAACAGACCAAGGCGGATCAGCCAGGACGGGCGGCGGCCCTTCATCCAGGGCATCACGCGGCCCAGCAGCTTGGATGTGGGGGTGTCGCTCTCAAACCGCATGTCGGCGTGCCAAGGCAGCACAAAGCGCATCGGCCAGCTGATATGCGGCATGGCGCGCAGCAGCACCTCGCGCTCGATCAGGGCCTCGCGGACCAGGCGGAACTCGAAATATTCCAGATAGCGCAGGCCGCCGTGGAACAGCTTGGTCGATGCGCTGGAGGTCGCCTGCGCCAGATCGCCCATCTCGGCCAAGGTGACGGACAGGCCGCGCCCGGCCGCGTCGCGCGCAATCCCGCAGCCATTGATGCCGCCGCCGATCACGAACAGATCCACCATGTCATCTGTGACTGTCACACCGGACCTCTCTGCCAAGACATGCCCATTTCTGACCCGCAGCGCGCCAAAAAGAAAGCATAATTTTTCGTTTTCCTTCACTTTGGGGATTATCGTTTTTGGACAATGGGTTGTGTCCTATAATGTCACCCTATCTGCCCCTTAAGGCGCTGATTTGACCGCCGTCGGATGCAGGCGCGGGGCGAAATTCTGCACAAAACGCAAGAAAGCGAAGATATTGCCTGTTCGTCAAAGCCGTGTCACATCTTCGAAAAGCCAGGGGTGTTTCATGTCGCAGACCTTCCGCCAGCCCGAGATCCTGGAGATCGCCCGCCGCGACGGCAAGGTGACCGTCGAGGGGCTGGCCGGCCATTTCGGCGTCACCCTGCAGACGATCCGCCGCGACCTGACCGAGCTGGCCGAGGCCGGCCGGCTGGAGCGGGTGCATGGCGGCGCAATCCTTCCCTCGGGCGTTGCCAATATCGGCTATGAGGAGCGCCGCAGCCTGCATCACGACGCCAAGACCGCCATCGCGCGGGCCTGCGCGGCCGAGGTGCCCGAAAAGATCAGCCTGTTTCTGAACATCGGCACCAGCACCGAGGCCGTGGCCCGCGAATTGCTGGGCCATCGCAACATGCTGGTGGTCACGAACAACATGAACGTGGCCAATATCCTGGCCGCTAACCCCGATTGCGACGTGATCGTTACGGGCGGCAGCCTGCGCCGCGCCGATGGCGGTTTGGTGGGCACGCTTGCGGCGGAAACGATCCGCCAGTTCAAGTTCGATCTGGCGGTGATCGGCTGTTCGGCGCTGGACCGCGACGGCGACCTGCTGGATTTCGACATCCAGGAGGTCGGCGTCAGCCAGACCATCCTGCGCCAGTCGCGCCGAACCTTTCTGGTGGCCGACCATTCCAAGCTGTCGCGCAGCGCGCCCGCGCGCATTGCCTCTCTGTCGCAGCTGGAGGCGGTCTTTACCGACCGCGCCCTGCCACCCGACCTGATGCGCGCCTGCGAGACGTGGCAGACGCGCGTGGTCTTGGCCTAAAGCGCCGCCAGCAAGGCCGCCGTGTCGGGCATCCGCGCCAGGCTGGCCGCGATGCGGTCGCGCCAGCGGGGACCGCGGGACAGCGCGTCCTCATGCGCCTCGGCCAGATCCTCGGGGCGGTCGCGGGCCAAGGCCGCGATCAGGAAGGCCGCCTGCGCACGGTCCTTAGCCGATTTCAGGCGGTCGTCGCCGCGCCTGCGATCGGCCACGATCAGCTTGTGGATCGCGAAACGCTCAGGCCGCGGGATCTGGACCAGAACGCCGCTGCGATAGGGGATCGCTGCCGGAATCGGGTCCGCGATCAAATAGTTCAGGTGATGCAGCGCCTGCGCCTGCACCCCCAGGGCGGGCAGGTCGCGCAGGCCCTCCTCGCCAAAGGCGGGGGTCAGGAACTCGACCAGCGCATTGCCCTGGGTCTGGCGCCAGCGCCAGGCGCGACCCGGCTCCAGGCTGGGGACGGGGGCGAAATCGAAATCGGCCAGCACCTGCTGGACCGGGGGCGCGGCCGCATCCTCCAGCGCCAGGGACAGCCGCTCAAAGCTGGCGATGTCCAGATCGTCGGTCTGCGCCGTCTGTTCCAGTGACAGTGCCAAGTTCAGCTCTCCCTCATAAAGACGGAAGGCATGGGTGCCCACGACCGTGCCGCCAAGGCGAAAGACGCCCGCCGCCGACAGCGCCGCCATCAGGCTGCCGCTGGTCGGGTCCAGGCCCAGAAACCCCTCGGCCCGCAGCAGACGCACCAGACGGGCACGCTCGCGGCGGCGTTGTTCCAGGGGAGCGCGGTCGTCGCGCAGGGCGGCCATGCGGGCGGCCAGATCGGGGCTGTCCTCGCCCAGATAGCGCTTGCGGACCTGGGTGCCGACGCGGAAACTGTCATACCAATAGCCGCGCGCGCCGCGTCGGATCAGCGCGGGCGTGCCGCGCAGGTCGCGCCACCCCTCGTCGCGCAGCGATCGCAGCAGGTCGTGATAGGCCGCATGGGCCAGCGCGGAATGGGTGCGAAGCATAAGACCACCGGGTTGCACCCCGGTGGTCTAAGGCCATGCTCAACAGTTTTCAAGACTGTTGAGCATATCGGCAGGTCAGGCCTTGTTCCGCTTGCGCCCCTTGGGACCGGCGACGTTCGGGGGCACATTGCCCTCCTCCTCGGCCCGCTCATGGCCTTCGCTTAGCTCAGACGCCATGTCACGCTCGCTATCCTTGGGCGCGCCCTCGGACGCATCCAGCTCGGCCGCGGCGCGGGTCCAGTGGTCGGCCTCCTGCCCCTCGGGGCGGCCTTCGTCTTCCCAGATCTGGTGCGCGCGGGCGCGGATCAGGTCGTCACGGTTGGTATCGCTCATCATATCCTCCTGGTGATGGCTGGTGATCAGTCGGCGCAGGTCAGGGCCACGACGCTCTGCCATCCCAGGGGCAGCACCCCAGAGACAGCCTCGTTGCAGGCGACCTGATCGCGGGCGGTGTCGATGCGCAGGCTCCATTCCCCGTCGGGCAGGGCGAATTCGCCGTCATCGCCGGCATTGACGATGATCAGGATCGCGGGACCGAACGCGGGCTGCAGGCGCATGCCGGTCAGGCGGAGGTCCGGGTCGGACCAATCATCATCGGCCATGTGGTCGCCGCGCGGATGCAGCCATTCGACGGCGGGGCCGCCCTCCTTGCCGGAAAAGCGGGTGTGGGCCAGACCGCTGTCCGTGCGGAACGCGGCAAGGGCCGCGACGGCATCGCGGATCTCGGGGCGGGCGGCGTCCCAGTCCAGCCAGCTGATCGGATTGTCCTGGCAATAGGCGTTGTTGTTGCCGTCCTGGCTGTTGCCCAGTTCATCCCCGGCCAGGATCATCGGCACGCCCTGCGACAGGAACACGGTCGCCAGCATGGCGCGCACGCGGCGGATGCGGGCGGTGTCGATGCCTGCATCGTCCGACGGACCCTCGGCGCCGAGATTGTCGGACAGGTTGTGATCGTGGCCGTCGCGCCCGTCCTCTCCGTTCGCGTCGTTATGCTTGTCTGCGTAGCTGACCGTGTCCCACAGCGTGAATCCGTCATGCGCCGCCACGAAATTGACCGAGCTGGTCGAGGGGCGGTGGCTGTGATCGAACTGCACCGGCGACCCGGCCAGCCTTTCCGCCATCGCGCCCAACAGGCCCGCATCGCGCCGCCAGAAGGCGCGGGTATCATCGCGGAACTTGTCGTTCCATTCGCGGAACGGCCAGCGATAGCCGCCGACCTGATAGCCGCCATCCCCGATATCCCACGGCTCGGCGATCAGCTTGATGCCGGACAGGACCGGGTCCTGGCGGATCGCGTTGAAGAAGGCGCCGTCGCGTTCGAATCCCGTCGCCTCGCGGCCCAGGGTCGAGGCCAGGTCGAAGCGAAACCCGTCCACATGCATCACCTGCACCCAATAGCGCAGCGAATCCATGACCATGCGCAGCACCATCGGATGCGCGACATTCAGCGTGTTGCCGGTGCCGGTGGTGTCAAAGCTGTGGCGCTTGTCATCGTCCAGCAGGTAATAGCTGGCATTGTCGATGCCCCGGAAGGACAGCGTCTGGCCCAGTTCGGACCCCTCGCAGGTGTGGTTGAAGACCACGTCCAGGATGACCTCGATCCCGGCCTTGTGGAACCGGCGGATGGCCTCCTTGACCTCGCGGATCTGGCCGGTCTTCAGATAGGGCGCGTGGGGGGCAAAGAAGGACAGCGTGGAATAGCCCCAATAATTCGACAGGTCCTTTTCCACCAGATAGCGGTCATTGGCAAAGGCGTGGATTGGCAGCAGCTCGATCGCGGTGACGCCGGTCTTGTGCAGATGGTCGATGACCGCGTCGCTGGCCAGCCCTTGAAAGCTGCCGCGCAGATCCTCGGGGACGTCGGGATGCTGCTGGGTCAAGCCCTTGACATGCGCCTCATAGATCACCGTCTGCGTCCAGGGGGTGCGGATGGCACGGTCGCTGTCCCAATCGAAATTGGCATCCACGACGACGCCCTTGGGCATGAAGGGCGCGCTGTCGCGTTCGTCAAAGGTCAGGTCGTCCTGGCCTATCTGATAGCCGTGCAGCGCGTCGTCCCAGATGATCTCACCGCGCAACTCGCGGGCATAGGGGTCCAGCAGCAGCTTGTTGGGGTTGAAACGGTGGCCGTTCTCGGGCTCGTAGGGGCCGTGGACGCGATAGCCATAGACTTGGCCCGGCAGGATGTCGGGCAGGTATCCGAACCATACGCCGCCCTCCATTTCGGGCAGGGGCAGGCGGTGCAGCTCTTCCTGCCCCGTCTCGTCGAACAGGCACAGCTCGACCCGGGTGGCATGGTCGGAAAACAGCGCGAAATTCGTCCCGTCGCCCAGGAACTCGGCCCCCAGGATGTCGGAACGGGCCTGGGTGGCGTCAAAGGAGGGCGGGGTAAGGTCACGCATGAAGGCCTCGGTTGTTAAAAAGGGGCGGGGTGACAGAGCGGCGGATCTGGGCATGGGCCGCGCGGCGGTCCAGCATGGCCTGGGTGATCAGCACCGTCCCGGCGGCGGTGCGTGTGAACCAGCGGGCATCCTCGTCGGGGTTCTCGCCGGTCACCAGACCGGCGGGCACCTGGGCGCCGGGGCCGACCAGCGTGCAGATCAGGCGCGCGCTTTCGGGCACGACGGCGCCGGGCATGGCGATGCTGCCGCGCCCAAGATACCAGTCCGAGGCCGGGCAGGCAAAGGGCAACCGCGCCGGTTCGGCGTTCACGAAATCCAGCTGCGCGCGGCGGAGCGCGTCCAGCGTGCCGACATCGCGCCAATAGGCGTCGCCCGAGGGGCCGGCGGGCAGTTGCCAGACGGCCGCCATGCCGCGCGCCACCGCATCGGGGATCACGTCATGGCCGAAGTCCAGCGCCTCGACGGGGCGGTCGAACAGCGCCTCGCGCAGCCAAGCGCGGTCGAACACATAGATGCCCATCGACACCATCGCGCGGTCACGTTGTCCGATCATACCCGGCGGATCGGCGGGCTTTTCCAGAAAGGACAGGATGCGCCCCCGGTCGTCGGCCTGCATGACGCCGAAACCCCGCGCCTCGGCCCGCGGCACGGTATCGACCGCGACCGTCACCGCCGCACCCGAGGCGCGATGCGCCGCCAACAATGCGCCGTAATCCATGTCATAGACGTGGTCCGCAGCCAGGATCAGCACCTGATCGCCGCCCATCGCCTCGATCTCGTGGCAGGTCTGGCGGGCCGCGTCGGCGGTGCCCAGGTAACGTTCGCGCCCGTCGCGCAGCATCAGCCCCGCCTGCGGAAAGAACTGGCCCCACCGGGTCGGCAGGTGGTGATGCAGGCTGCGCGGCGCGTATTGGGTGGCGACCAGCATGCGCCGCACACCCGACCGCACCGCATTGGCCATCGCGAAATCGACGATGCGGTTGGTGCCCGCAAAGGGGACGGCGGGCTTGCTGTCGCTGGCGGTCAGACCCTCCAGCCGCCTGCCCTTGCCGCCCGCCAGCAGCAGGGCGGCCACATCCAGCGGCGGCCCTTGGGTCACGCTGCTGCGCGCGGCGGCGGCACGCGACAGGCTGATGCGGTTTGACTGTGTGGGCAGATGAATGGTCATGGCGTCATCCTTGGGAGTGCGGGGCAAAGCGTGTCATGCCGAACCGCGTCATCCACAGGTTGTTCCCGGACCCGTCAATTATCAATCGCCCCTGCCTCGGACAGCAGCACGCGGCTGCCGTCCGGTCCGGTCCAGTCCAGAATTTCGGCAGCCCCGTCATCCACCGCCGCTGCACCGGGCAGCATCAGCCGCGCGACCGCCCGCCAGTCGCCCGACCGCCGGGTCAGGCTGAGTCTGTCGGGCGTGATCACCACCTGCGCATCGGCGTCGGACAGCTGCGCCTGCCGGTCGCGCCGCCAGTGCAGCAGGCGCTGCGTCCATTGCGCCTTGACGCCCCGGTCGGCGGCCAACGCGTCCCAGGGGACCGGATGGCGGTTGTCGGGGTCGGTCAGCGCCAGGAACGTGCCCTGCGTGCCCTGATAGATGTCGGGAAAGCCGGGCATCACCGCCTTGAACACCAGCTGGGCCAGCATCAGCGCCTCGCCCCGCTGCAGCAGGGCGGTCAGGGCGGCCGGGGGATTGCGGTGCCAGCCGTCCAGCAAGGCGTGACCCAGATCGGCCAGCGCGGCCTCGGCCGTCAGGTCCGGGTTAGTCCAAAAGCTGGTTTCCTTGGCCTCGCGCATGGCCTTTTCGACATGCTGCGCCAGACGGTCGGCGGCCCGGTCGGCCCCGTGCATCGCCAGCGCGGATTGCACCATGTACCAGCGCCAGGCATCGGGCACGCCTTGGGCCTGCGGCAGCGCGGCGGCGGCCTCGTCCAGGGCCAGCATCTGGTCGGGCAGGTGGCTGGCGGCGATCATGCGGGCGCGCGAATCCTCGGACCGCTTGCTGTCATGGGACGAGGTCAGCACCATGTCGCCCGCGCCGCGCCGCGCCAGGATGGCGTTGGCCTCGGGCGCAGTCACGGTTGCATGGTCGGGTTCGGCGCCGACCTCGTTGGCGGGCAGATAGCGGGTCCAGCGAAAGCCCGCGGTATCCTCCTGCGCCTTGGCCAGCAGCGCGCCCGACACCTGCTGCAACCGCGTGACAAAGGCCATCTGCGCAGGCGTCGCCGGGTCCGCCCAGACCTGCGCCAGCATCCGCAGCACCCGGTCGCAGCGCAGCCCCCGCGCGGCATCGTCGGCCACCTGCGCGATCAGCGCGCGGTCATCGGGGGTCGTGCCCTGATCCGTGACATAGCTGCGATAGCGGGGCACCGCGACCAGCAGCGCGGTCACCGCCTCGCGCAGCGCCTCGGGGCCGGGCTGGACATCGGGCAGCGGGTCCAGCGCCGCGCCCGCCAGCCGCGCCAGCTGCCGCCGCTCGGCCGCCAGTTCGTGGTCCAGCACGTCATGCTTCGCCTGGATCAGCGCCTGATCGAACCCGCCGGTGATGCCGGTCGCCTGGCGCCAATGGCGGTCCAGATCGTCCAGCCCCTGCGGCCGCGTCAGCAGCCGTGCGATCAGGCGCCCGGCCTCGTATCCGGTGGTGCCCGCGACGGGCCATTCGGGGGGCAGCGCCTCGTCCCCGGTCAGGATCTTCTCGACCCACAGAGGGGTGTCGGGCAGCGCCTGCGACAGGCGCGCCAGATAGTCGGCAGGGTCGGCCAGCCCGTCGATATGGTCGATGCGCAGCCCCTGCACCAGATCGCGGCGCACCAGATCGATGATCAGCGCATGCGTGTCGTCAAAGACCGGAGGGTCCTCGACCCGCATGCCGATCAGGTCGGTCACGTTGAAGAACCGGCGATGCGTGATGCTGTCACGCTCCAGCGCGGCATGGACCAGACGCCAGTGCTGCGCCTCATGCAGGGCTGTCAGATCGTCGGTCACGTCGGTGCCCGGCGCCAGCGGCACGGCCAGATCGCCCATGCACCAATGCCCGTCGCGGATCTGGAAGGCGCCCTGGGTCAGCATCACCTCGAACGGTTCGGGCAGCCAGGGCAGGATCAGCGGCCCCGCCTGCCAGTCGATGTCGAAATGACGCGCGCGGGGGCTGGCGCGGCCATGGGTCAGCACATCGGCCAGCCAGGGGTTTTGCACCGAAAAGGCGGTGTGGTTGGGCACGATGTCCAGGATGATGCCCAGGCCCCGCGACCGGGCGGCATGGGCCAGCGCCTCGAACCCCTCGGCCCCGCCCAGGGTCTGGTCGATGCGCGACGGATCGGTGATGTCATAGCCGTGGGTCGAGCCTTCGGTCGCGGTAAAGATCGGCGACAGATACAGATGCGAGACGCCCAGCCCCGCGATCTGGTCAAGGCGCTGCGTCAGGGCGGCGAAATCGACCCCGCCGCGCAGCTGGATGCGAAAGGTGGCGGTCGGGATGCGGGGGATCATTGAAGGGCCTTCATGGTCAGGGAAAAGGGGCTGCCGGGCTGACCGACGCAAAGGTCGGGATCGGGCAGCGGCGTGGGATCGGGCTGGCCCAAAGCCAATGACAGCGCCAGTGCGCCGCCGGGAAACTGCCACAGGGCGCGGATCAGGCCGGGGCCCTCGCGTGTGACCGTTGTCGTTGGCTGGCCGCTGTCCAGCAGCGGCACCACGTGGGCTGCCCGAAACGCCAGCGCGCGGCGCGTCAGGGCCATCCAGTCGCAGGCATGGGCGTCCTCGGCCCAGGTCAGGCGGCTGCGATCCATCGTGGCGGGGTCGATCGGGTCGGGCACGGTGTCACCCCGGCGGGCGATGTCGGGAAATTCGGCCGCCCTGCCCTTCCGGACGGCCTGCGCCAGGTCGCCGTCGAAATCGGCAAAGAACTGAAAGGGCGCGGTGTCTCCCCGCTCCTCTCCCATGAAGATCATCGGGATGAAGGGCGCGGCCAGCAGCAGGCCATAGGCCACGCGCACCGCCTGCGGATCGGCAAGGGTCAGCAGCCGTTCGCCAAGCGCGCGGTTACCGATCTGGTCGTGGGTCTGGATCGCGTTCACGAAGGCGGTGGGCGGCAAATGCCCGCAAGGCGCGCCCCGCGGCGGCCCGCCGGGACGGTCCTGCCCCTCCAGCACATGGCCGCGCGACAGGGCCAGCGCCAGATCGCCCACCGGGTCATCGGCAAAGGGCGCGTAATAGCTGTCGGTCTCGCCGGTCAGGGCGACGTGGACGGCGTGGTGGAAATCATCGTTCAGCGCGGCGTCATGGCCGGCCTCGCGCAGGTCGGGGATGTTGCGCTCATCCTCGGTGATCAGGTGGCGAGCGGGGGTCAGGCGGGCGACCTGCGCGGCCAGGTCGGTCAGAAAGACCTGCGCGCCGGGGCCGCGCATCTGGTGCACCGCGTCCAGACGCAGCCCGTCGATGCCGTAACCCTCCAGCCAATGCATCGCGCAGCCCATCCAGAAATCGCGCACGGCGGGTTGGTCGAAATCGATCGCCGCGCCCCAGGGCGTGTGCCGGGCGGGGTCAAAGAACTCGGGGGCTGCGACATGCATCCAGGCCCCTTCGGGGCCAAAGTGGTTCATCACCAGATCCAGGATCACCATCATCCCGCAGTCATGGGCCGCCTGCACCAGACGGCGCAGATCGCCGGGGCTGCCATAGGCCGGGTGGGGCGCATAGGGCAGCACCCCGTCATAGCCCCAGCCCCGGTCGCCCGCGAACTGTCCCACCGGCATCAGCTGGATCGCCGTCAGCCCAAGGGCGGCCAGCCCCGGCAGCCGGTCGGCGGCGGCGGCAAACGTGCCCTCAGGGGTAAAGCATCCGACGTGCAGCTGACAGATCGCGGCCTGCGACCAAGGGCGGCCCGGCCAGGGGCGCGGCGCGGGCATGTCGACCAGCACGCTTGACCCGTTCACGCCCGCCGCCTGCAGGCGGCTGGCCGGGTCGGGAATGTCCTGACCGTCGACGCGGAACAGATAGGTCTGGCCGGGAAAGGCCGGGACGCTGGTCTGCCACAGCACGGCGTCGTCGCGCTGCATCGGGCATGACCCGTCCCCGGTCAGCAGATCGACCTGACCCGCAGAGGGCCCCCAGAGGCGAAAGTGCCACGTCCCGTCACCCTGCGCGGTGTCGCGTACCGGTCCCCAGAACCTGCCTGTCATCGTGGTCTCTCCGCGCATGCCTGCGGGAACAATGACCGGGATCGCAAGGTGTTCCCGAGGTTGACAAAAAGCAGCCGGTTCAGGCGTCGTAGGGCTGTGGCCCGGTCTTCTGCCCGATCAGCAGGCGGTGACCGTCGGGCGTGACCGCCCAGACCGCGCGGTCGCACAGTTCGACCAGAACCGGCTTGTCGCCCGAGGCGGCCTCGAACACCACCAGCAGGTTGCGCAGCATGTCGATGGTGAATTCGGCGCGGGCCAGGACCTCGCGGCCATCAGCCGCCTTCGCGGAAAGGTTAATCATCGCAACCCCGAACAACAAAAAATTACACAAAATGCAGATTATCAAGAACCCCGGACCGTGTGAATAGCCCTGTTCTGCGCACTATTGTGTCGCCCCCGTGTTCGCTGGTCAAGATGTTGTTGTTCGCAGCAATACGTCCACCGCCCCCGGGGGTTGCCCCCGGAGGCGGTCGCGGGGCTCAGCTCCCGGTGATGGCCAGCAGGGCCAGATACATCACCGACGGCCCCAGCAGGCATCCAAGCCCGGTGTAGAACGTGGCCGTCATTGCGCCATAGGGCACCAGGCGCTTGTCAGTGGCGGCCAGGCCCCCGGCGACGCCGCTGGTCGTGCCCATCAGCCCGCCATAGGCCATGGCCGATTTCGGGTTGTTCAGCCCGATCAGCGGCGCCACGAAGGGCGTGCCGATCATCACCAGAACCGCCTTGAGCAGACCCGCCGCGACCGACAGGGCGATGACCTCGGAACTGGCGCCCAGGGCGGTGCCGGTCACCGGACCCACGATATAGGTCGCGGCCCCGCCGCCGATGGTCGCCATGCTGACCGCATCGGTATAGCCGAAGGCGGCGGCGACCAGTGCGCCCACCACAAAGGACATCACGATGCCCAAGGCCAGGGCGGCGATGCCCGCGGCACCCGCCTTGCGGATTTCGCGGATGTCGACGCCATAGGCGGTGGACACGATGGCCAGATCGCGCAGCATCGCGCCGCCCATCAGACCGATGCCGGTGAACAGCGGCACGTCGGCCAGCCCCCTCGACCCGCCCGTGGCGATGCCGCCGATCCAGGCCAGCACAAGCCCGATGATGATCGCCACCGCCGACCCGTGCAGGCGCCCCGCCGACAACCGGTCCGACAGCTGATAGGACAGCCACATGACGACGCCGACGGTGACAAAGGCAAAGACCAGGCCGTTCTTGACCAGGATATCCGTGATCATGTCCATCGCCTTATGCCTCCTGCGCCATCAGGGGCGGCAGGGGTTCGTCCTGGCCGCCGATGCGCGCCACGACCGGAACCAGTGCCATGCAGACCGCCGTGGCACCCACGCCCGCGATGATCGCGATGGGGCCGCCCGCCAGGGCCGCGACGACGTTCTGCTGGGCGGCCATGGCCACGACGATGGGGATGTACATGGCCGACCAGAACAGGATGCCCTGTTCCGACAGCACCGGCAGCCGGCCCGTGCGGCGCAGCCAGTCGGTCACCACGATCAGCAGCAGCATGGCAAAGCCAACGCCGCCGACATTGGACTGGACCCCCAGGATCATGCCCAGCAGATCGCCCAGGATCACGCCTGCCAGATGACAGGCGGCCAAGGCCGCAACTCCATAGATTATCATCAGATTCCCCTCCCTCGGGATGTGACGACCCGGATGCGCGACCTCCTCCGCCGCGCATCCGGGCCGGTGTCAGGCCGTGGCCTGCTCGTAAAGTCCCGCATGCTGGCGGCGCAGTTCGGCCTTTTGCACCTTGCCCATGACATTGCGCGGCAGGGCGTCGACGACGATCACCTGCTTGGGCTGCTTGAAGCGCGCGAGGCCCGTCAGCGCGGCGCGGATCGCCTCCGCGTCCAGCGTTCCCGATTTCGGCACGACGATGGCGGTCACGGCCTCTCCCAGGTCGCCATGCGGCAGGCCGATCACGGCGCTTTCCAGAACGCCGGGCAGCGCGTCGATGGCCTCCTCGACCTCCTTGGGATAGACGTTATAGCCGCCCGAGATCACCAGATCCTTGTCGCGGCCCACGATGCGCAGATAGCCGTCGGCCTCGATCGTGCCCAGATCACCGGTGATGAAATAGCCGTCGGGGCGGAACTCGGACGCGGTCTTTTCGGGCATGTTCCAATAGCCTTCGAAGACGTTGGGCCCCTTGACCTCGATCAGGCCGATCTCTCCGGGGGCGACCGGTGCGCCGGTCTCGCGGTCGGTGATGCGCACGTCGATGCCCGGCAGCGCCATACCCACCGCCCCCGCGATGCGGTCCCCGTCATAGGGGTTCGAGGTGATCATGCAGGTTTCGGTCATGCCGTAACGCTCCAGGATGCGATGCCCGGTCCGTTCGGTGAAGGCGCGGTGATCCTCGGCCAGCAGCGGCGCCGATCCCGACACGAACAGCCGCATGGTCGCGGTCGCCTCGCGGTCCAGACGCGGCGATTTCAGCAGGCGCGTGTAGAAGGTCGGCACGCCCATCAGCACGGTGGCGCGGCCCATCAGGTCGATGGCCTGTTCGGCGTCGAATTTCGTCAGGAAGATCATCGTGGCGCCCGCAACCAGCGCCATGTTGGCGGCCACGAACAGCCCATGCGTGTGAAAGATGGGCAGCGCGTGGATCAGCCGGTCATCGGCGGTGAAGCGCCAGTGATCCAGCAGCGCCTCGGTGTTCGAGGTCAGGTTGCCATGCGTCAGCACCGCTCCCTTGGACCGCCCCGTCGTGCCCGAGGTGTACAGGATCGCGGCCCGGTCGTGCGGCTCGCAGGGATGAGCGTCCTCGCGCGGGGTGGCGGTGGCGGCACGCTCGGTCAGCGTCCCCTGCCCGTCCGCGCCCAGGGTCTCGACCGCCAGCGTATCACCCCCGCGATGCGCGTGGGACGCGGCCAGGCCGGGGTCGCAGACGAACAGGCGGGGTGCGGCGTCACCGATGAAATAGTCGATCTCGGACCCGGTATAGGCGGTGTTCAGCGGCAGAAAGATCGCCCCCACCTGCAGCGTCGCCAGATACAGCGCGATCGCCTCCGGCGATTTCTCGACCTGGGCTGCCACGCGGTCGCCGGGGGTCACACCCAGGGCGGTCAGCGCGCCCGCCAGACGTTCGACCGTCTCGCGCATGGCGGCAAAGCTGATATCGGGCTGGCCGGGGCGTTCGAACAGGGTCTTGCCCTGCATGACCTCGGCGGTCTGGATGAAGTGGCTGTGTATGGTCTGCATGGTCTCTCCTCCCTCAGGTCTTCAGCGCATCGGCCAGCTGGGCGCCATGCGCCACCGTGCCGTCGCGCACGAAGGCTTCGTGCCGGTCCTCGATCCGGTCCAGCTCGTACAGATAGTTGATCATCAGCCCGTGCGCCGATGCCAGCGCCCCCGGCGACAGGTCGGCGGGCCAGTTCAGCCGGTGCGCGCAGGCGCCGTTGCCCAGATGGAACCGCGCCACCGGATCGGCGGGCGCACCGGCGCGGCCCTTGGCCTGCACGATATAACGCGCGGCGACGGCCATGACCTGCGGGTGCAGCGCCTCGGCCGCGCCCGGATCGGTCCGCCAGGCGCCCATGGTCAGCGCCCCGCGCAGCGCCACGGCGGGCGCGTCCTGCTGATCCGCCAACCAGGCGGCAAAGCCCGGCACCGGCGACAGCGTGACGAAGGTCCGCAGGTCGGGCAGTTCGGCGGACAGGACGGCCACCACCTGCTTGATCAGGAAGTTGCCGAAACTGACGCCCTTGAGGCCCGCCAGGCTGTTGTTGATGGAATAGAACACCGCCGTATCCGCCGCCGCCGGTTCGCGCGCATCAGGCGCGGTCAGGATCGGGGCGATGGCGTCGGGCAGCCCTTGGGTCAGCGCGACCTCGACAAAGATCAGCGGCTCGTCCCCGGTGGCGGGGTGAAAGAACGCGTACAGGCGCCGGTCATTGGCGGCCAGCCGCCGCTTGAGGTCGGGCCAGCCCTGCATCTGATGGACGCTTTCGTATTCCATCAGCTTTTCCAGGATCGCGGCGGGGGCGTTCCAGTCGATGCGCCGCATGGTCAGGAACCCGCGGTTGAACCAGCTGGCCAGCAGATGCGCGAAATCGGCGTCGATGGCGGCCAGATCGGGGTCGGCGCGCATCGCGGCCAGCAGGTCCTGACGCATCCGCACCAGTTGCAAAGTCGCGCCCGGCGCCATGTTCAACCGGCGCAGCAGGGTCTGGCGGGCAGGCTCGACCGCCTCGAACAGATCGGCCACGCGGCGGGCGTCCGGGGTGGCGTCCCAGGCTGCATAGGCGGCGCGGATCGCATCCGCATCGACGCCGTGATCGTCGCGCATGGCGCGAAAGAAGTCGGCCCGCTGATCCGCGTCCAGCTCGGCATAGGCCGACAGCGCCTGTTCCGCCACCGCCACCCGCGCCGCATCCCCGATGCGCCCCATCAGCACCGTGCAGGCCACCCGCGCGCGTTCCGATGCAGGCCGCGCCAGCGCCTTGAGCGTCTCGGCCTCGCCACCGCGTTTGCGGCGGGTGATCGCCTCGACGAAATCCGACAGGAATCCCAGTCTTTGCTTACCCATGATGTTCCTCCCCCGAGGTTTGATATACATCGAATCGGTGCTGATGTATATAACAACCTTCATCGTGGACATCCTGCCTGCCCTGCGATGGAATATGACCTGACCACACGCGCCCTGAGGCCCCGATGACCCTGCCTGCCGCCCATCGCATCCGCCTGGCCCTGGAAAACGCCATCGTCGATGGCCGTTTCGTGCCCGGCGCGCGGATCGACCCCGATGCCATCGCCGCCGAATATGGCTGTTCGCGCACCCCCGTGCGCGAAGCGCTGCAGGCGCTGGAGGCGTCGGGCCTCCTGATCGTCCAGCCCAAACGCGGCACCTTCGTGGCCAAGCTGGGCGTCCCTGAGCTGATGGACCGGTTCGAGGTCATGGCCCGGATGGAGGCGTTCTGCGCGGGCCTGGCCTGCCGCCGCGCCGATGCCCACGACCTGGATCGCATCGCCGCCACGCTGGACGCCTGCGAGGCCGCCGCCGGCGAACCCGACCGTTATTACGCGGAAAACACCGCCTTTCATCAGGCCATCTATCACGCCGCGCACAACGCCTTTCTGGAGGCCGAGACGCTGCGCCTGCAGGCCATCCTGCAGCCCTATCGCCGCCGCCAGCTGCAATCGCCGGGGCGGGTGGCGCGGTCGCTGGACGAGCACCGCCAGATCGCTGCGGCCATCCGGGCGGGGGATACCGACCGCGCCGAACGCGCCATGACCGATCATGTCCTGGTCCAGGGGGAGCGGTTCCGGGATCTGGTGGCGCTGGTGGGGCGACTGACGCCGCAGCCGGGACCTCAGGCGGGAGGCGTGGCCTTGCGCTGACGGCGGCGTTCCAGGCCCAGGGCGTGTTCGCGCCAGATGATCAGGATGCCCGCCAGGATGACCAGCGCGGAACCCCCGATGACCGCCGGGGTGGGCACCTCGGCAAAGACGTACCAGCCCAGGGCAACCGCCCAGATCATCGCGACATAGTCGAAAGGCGCCACCACCGACGCATCCGCATGGCGATAGGCCGATGTCAGCAGGATCTGCCCCAAGCCCCCCAGAAGGCCCGTCAGCACCAGCTGCGCCAGCACCCCGCCCCCCGGCATCACCCAGCCAAACGGCAGCGTCAGCAGCGACAGCAGCGTCGACGTGACCGAGAACCAGAACACGATCGCCGAGGTCCGTTCGACCTGAACCAGCTGGCGCACGAAGATCTGCGCCAGCGCCGCCGCCGCCGCGCCGCCAAGGGCCACCACCGCCCCCAGCATGCGCAGCGGGTCCGCCCCCGGCCCCGCGCCGATCTGCGGCGACAGCACGATCAGCACCCCCGCCAGACCCAGCCCGACCATCGACAGGCGAAAGGCGCGGACGTTCTCTCCCAGAAACATGCCCGCCAGGATCACCACCAGCAGCGGCGCGGCAAAGCCGATCGCCGTCACCTCGGGCAAAGGCAGCAGCGACAGCGCCCAAAAGTTCAGCGCCATCGCCGTGGTGCCCACCAGCCCGCGATAGACATGGCCCATCGGGTTCGCGGTCCCCAAACCCACCCGCAGCTCTGACCGCCACAGCAGCCAGACCAGGATCACCGGCAGCGCAAAGAACGACCGAAAGAACACCTGCTGACCCGGCGGGATCGCGGCGTTTTCGGCGGTGGCCTTGATCAGCGCGGCCATCAGCGTGAACACCGTCACGCTGGCGCATTTCAGCGCGATGCCACGCAGCGGCGAATCGGAC
The DNA here is from genome assembly GCF_001724535.1 of Paracoccus sp. SCN 68-21. Taxonomy (NCBI): domain Bacteria; kingdom Pseudomonadati; phylum Pseudomonadota; class Alphaproteobacteria; order Rhodobacterales; family Paracoccaceae; genus Paracoccus; species Paracoccus sp. SCN 68-21. The sequence goes on from NZ_MEES01000065.1 coordinate 59,361, forward strand.
AGGGGCATGGGCAACCTTGAAAGGGGCCGGGTTCGGCCCCTTGTGCTACCCCCGGGTTGCACGATCTGCAAGCGATCAGGCGGCGGCGATGGACAGCCCGTCGGCCACGGCGGTGAACACCTCATGCGCGCGGTGATCGGCATCGGGGAACTGCGCGCGCAGCGTCTGCTGCACGATCGACATCAGGCTGGAGCCGCCGACATAGATCACCTGGTCGATATCGGTGTCGGACAGGCCCGCGCGGCGCAGGGTCTCGGTCGCGCCCTCGCGCAGCTGGGCCGCGTGGCGCGACAGGCTGTCGGCCATGGCCTGGCGGGCCAGCGGCGCGGACAGGCCAGCCCGGATCGCGTCCAGGCGGATCGCGGCGTCGCCGTCATTCGCGGCGATCTTGCCGGCCTCGACCGCAAAGGCCAGATCGTGGCCCAGATCCTCCTCCAGCACGGCGGCCAGGTCCGCCAAGGCCTGCGGCTGTTCGGCCAGGCGCGCCATCTCGGCCACCATGCGGCGGTTCTGGGGCGTGTTGACAAAGGGGATGCGCTCCCACGTGGCCAGATCGGCAAAGATCGCGTTCGGGACGGGCGAATGGCCCGGCCCCATCGCCTTGCGCAGCCGCGTGCCCCGACCCAGCAGCGGCATGACGTGATCCAGGCTGATCGCGCGGTCGAAATCGGTGCCGCCGAAGCGCACCCCGTGGCTGGCCAGGATCGTCACACCCCCGGCGCCCGCCCGAAAGACCGAAAAATCGGACGTGCCGCCGCCGACATCGACGATCAGCCCCGTGGTGCCGGCGCGATGGGTGGCGCCTGCCGCGATGGCCGCCGCCTCGGGCTCGGGCATGAAGGCCACCTCGCGAAAGCCCGCCGCCAGATAGCAGGCGCGCAGGTCATCCTCGGCCTGCTGCTCGCGCGGGTCGTCGGTGCCGTGAAACACCACCGGACGCCCCGACAGGACGCGATCAAAGGTCAGGCCGGTCTGCGCCTCGGCCCGGGCGCGGACCTGGTGCAGAAAGCGCGCGATCAGGTCCGACAGGCTGACCCGTTCGGTCAAGATCATCCGCTGTTCATGCATCAGGGGCGTGCCCAGCACGCGTTTTAGCGCCCGCATAAAGCGCCCCTCGCGCCCCTCCAGCAGGGCGCGGTTGGCGGGCCCGCCCAGCAGGGTGCCGCGCGTTGCCGCGTCAAAGAAGAACGTGGTCGGCATGGTGGTGGCCCCGGCCTCCAGCCCGATCAGCTGCGGTGGGCCGTCGGGGGCATGGCCCGCGACCGTGTTCGAGGTGCCGAAATCAATGCCCAGACCGCTGCCGCGCCGTGTCATGCCGGATGTCCTTGCCAGTGCCGGAGGCGCGATGGCCCCCTTGGGCGGCCCTCATAGCCATCCGGCCCGCGCCTTGAAAGCCCGGATCGACCGCTAACCGGATCTTAGCGAATCGTCGCTAGACTGAGCCTCCCGACCCTGTCCCGGAGCATCCCATGACCCTTATCCCCACCTTGTCGCTGCGCCAGAAGATCACGACGACCAGCCTCGCCCTGATGGCCGCGCTGGCGGTGGTTCTGGTCACAACCCTCAGCATGGCACAGCGGGACAGCCTGCTGAGCAATGCCCAGTCCGCGCAACGCGTGACGCTGCGGGTGCTGGCCCATGCGCTGGAGGCCGACAACCCGGGCTTTGCCTTCACCCTCGGAGCCGATGGCATCCCGCAATCGGTCGTCTGGCCAGACATTCCCGATTTCGCCGCGCATGACATGGTCGACAGCGTCGGCCAGCAGACCGGAGAGACGGCGACCGTCTTTCGCCTGGACCCGGCGGCGGGCCAATTCATCCGCATGACCACCAATGTCCAGCGGGCCGACGGCACCCGCGCCGTGGGCACCCCCCTGGACCCGACCGGACCGGTCCACGCCGCCATGCTGCGCGGCGAGACCTATGCCGGAACGGCCACCATCCTGGAGCGTCCCTATCTGACGATCTATGTGCCCGTGCGCGACGCCGCGGGCCAGGTCACCGGCGTGCTCTACGCGGGCGTCCTGATGGAGGGGATCGAGGCCGTGCTGTCGCGCAACATGATGGTGGCGATCGGGCTGACCGCGCTGTGCCTGGTGGTGGCCTTTATTCTGAACCTGGTGATGACGCGCCGGGCGCTGCGGCCCCTCAAGGAGGTCGATGCCGCCATGCAGGACATCGCCCGCCAGCAATACGACCGCGACATCCCCGGCACCTCCCTGCGCGACGAGATCGGGTCCATCGCCCGAAACCTGGCGCAGTTCCGCGACGGCCTGGCCGCCGCCCGGCAGGAGCGCGCAGAGGCCACCATCCGACGCGACCAGCGCGCCGCCGAAGCCGTGGTCGAGGCCCGCAAGCAGGACCGCGTCTGCTCTGATCTGTCGGCCGGGCTGGAGCGTCTGGCCGGGGGCGACCTCTCGGTCCAGATCCCCAACCCGCCGCATGATCCCTTTCCGACCGAATACGAATCGCTGCGCAGCAGCTTCAACACGGTCGTGTCGGGTCTGGGCCAGACGATGGCCCGCATCATCGACGTCGCCCATCAGGTCCGCACCGGGTCCGAGGAGATCACCTCGGCCGCGCAGGATCTGGCGGGCCGGGCCGAGACCCAGGCCGCGACGCTGGAGCAATCCGCCGCAGCGCTGACCGAGCTGACCGCCAGCGTGACCTCGACCGCCGATCTGGCGCGCACGGCCGAAGGGGCCTCGCGGGCCAACCGCGCCATCGCTGAGGAGGGGCGCAGCATCGTGGGCGAGGCCATCGACGCCATGCAGCGCATCGAGGCGTCCTCGGATCAGATCAACCGGATCATCACGGTGATCGACGACATCGCGTTCCAGACCAATCTGCTGGCGCTGAATGCCGGCGTCGAGGCCGCACGGGCCGGCGAAGCGGGGCGCGGCTTTGCCGTAGTCGCCTCCGAGGTGCGGGGCCTGGCGCAGCGTGCGTCGGAATCCGCGCGCGAGATCAAGGGCCTGATCTCGGATTCGTCGCAGCATGTGCGTTCCGGCTCGTCGCTGGTGTCGCGGACGGGCGGCAGCCTGGAGCAGATCCTGACCAAGGCCCGCGAGGTGTCCGAACAGGTGGCCGCCATCGCGCTGGCCGCGGGTGATCAGTCCACCGCCCTGTCCGAGATCAATTCCGGCGTAAACCATCTGGATCAGGTGACCCAGCAGAACGCCGCCGTGGCCGAGGAAACGAACGCGGCCGCAGCCTCGCTCCAACAGCAGGCGGGCATCCTGGGCGCGGCGCTGACCAGCTTCAGCTTCGACCCCTCGATCCGCCCGGCCCCGACCTCGGCCCCTGCGCCCGCCCGCAGCGCTGCCGCGCGCCCCCGTGCAATGGCCGCCGAGGTCACTCCGCGGATGATGGAGTTCTAGGGTCGGCCCCGCCGCAACGGCGGGACACCCTCCTAAGCCGGCGCAGCGTTCACAACGCGACCTGCCTTGTGCAGCATCTGCGGCGATGAGCTTTGACCCGGGACGGTCAGGCTGATGTCCCGCGCGGCAATGCCAAGGATATGTGGGGTCTGAGGTTCAGATACGGACGGTATCGTCGGCTCCTCACGCCGAAGACCGCCGCGACCACCGCAGGAGCTGGCGGAACAGGTACTGGAAGCATGCTTTAGATACCCGTCTTCGCATTCTGACCGCGCCCGGGGACGACGCCAGGGCCGGGCACGTCCTATCCAGCCTGTCGTGAGAGGCACAGGATCTCGGCAGCGGCACGGGTGCGCGAAAGCCGGGATATGGGGATGGGCCGCGATCGGTCGTTTGACGATAAGAAGAACGCCTCATCGTGCCTTCAGGCAATTCGGGAATGACAGCAATTCGACAGGAGGCCCAAGGGCCTAGGGTGCGCCCGGTGCCGTACTTTTGGAACCCTTGCTCCTCGCGGGCGTTCAGGTACCGCAATAGCGGATAAGGCGCGGATATGACCCTTTCGTTGATCAGGATGGCCCTCTCGGTTGGGGTGTTGTCGGTGATGGTGCCGTTGGGGGGGGTGTCCGTGGCGCAAACGTCCGGTGCCGACCGCGTGGCGCCAGCTCCTGAATGCCCTGCCCCCAACACGCAGGCCGAGGCCGCGACCCAGCCCGATCCTTCCGAGGATGCGACTGCGCCCGAGAACACCGGCACGACCGGATGGAGCGGCGGGACGGGTGGCTCTCAGCTGGGCACGAACATCCAGGGCGCGACAGACAGTTCCGTCACCTGGCAGCCGCCAACGGCACGCGGGCTGGATCTTGCCGGTCTGGCCGATCCTGTGCCGGATTGCTGAACCGGAAGCCAAGGGGCAGATGGCGGAAGGGAATGGGAGTCGAACCCACCCGGGACAGGCTCGCTGCCCCAACCGGATTTGAAGTCCGGCCAAACCACCGGGTTTGATGCCCCTCCGGCATATGCACGATCTTTCCTAGGCTGATTGTCAGCCGCGTACAACCTTAACACATCACGGCACGCCTCAGACACGCAGTGGCGACCACCCCATGACGGTAGGTGTCCCGCGCGCCTGGCATGTGCCGGGCGACCGGGATATCCATTCAGCGCGCCATTGCTGCGCTGAGCGCGTGATATGAGCTTTTGGGCGTCCGAGTCAGGCTGTCGAAATCGACATGGATCAGGCCAAAGCGTTGCTCATAGCCGAACGACCATTCGAAATTGTCCAGCAGCGACCAGTAGAAGAACCCCTGAGCATTCGCGCCTGCCGCGATCGCCTCATGCGTGGCAGGCAGATGCGCCGTGATATAGTCGCGTCGCGTGTCGTCGCGGACCTGTCCGTCCTCGACGCGGTCATCCCAGGCCATGCCGTTCTCGGTGACGACCAGCGGCAGGTCACCCACATAATCGCGCGCCATGCAGATCAGCAGGTTGCGCAGGCCGTCGGGATAGATCTCCCATCCCATCTGGGTCTTGGGCAACGGGCCCTCATGACCGCGGGTCGAGGGCCAGGGCAGATCCGGCGCGTCCGACACGATGCCCCGTGAATAGTAATTCACCCCCAGCCAGTCGATCGGGCTGGCGATGACCGCCATGTCATCCTGCCAGCCTTGGGCATATGCGGCGCAAGGGTGTCCAGCAGCACCTGCGGATAGGTGCCCCGGGCGATGGATTCGATGAACCAGCGGTTGCTGATGGCGTCCGACCGGTCTACGGCCGCGGCATCACCCGGCCCATGCGGCAGATCTCCGAAAAGTTCAGCACCACGCCCAGATCGCCATGCCCCTCGGCGCGCAGGCGCTGCACGGCCAGGCCATGCGCCAGCTGGATATGGTGCATCGACCGGGCGGCAGCCCGGATGTCACGCAGACCGGGGGCGTGCTGGCCCTCGAAGTGGGACAGCCAGCTGACGCACCACGGCTCGTTGATGGTCGCGGTGCGGGCCACGCGGTCACCAATGCGGGCCATCACGACGGAGGCGTATTCCGCGAAGCATTCCGCCGTCTGTCGATTCGTCCAGCCACCCGCATCCGCCAGCGCCGAAGGCAGGTCCCAGTGATACAGCGTCAGATAGGGGGTCAGACCGCGCGCGATCATCCCGTCCACCAGCCGGTCATAGAAGTCCAGCCCCTCGGGGTTGATCGTCCGGCCATCGGGCATCACCCGCGCCCAGGACGTCGAGAAGCGATAGGCATCAAAGCCGCCGTCGCGGATTAGGTCCAGATCCTCGGGCCAGCGGTTGTCATGGTCGCAGGCGCGGGCGCCGTCCTTGTTGCGCACCACATTGCTGCCAGTCGCGGCAAAACTGTCCCAATGGCAGGGACCGGCCCCGCCCTGCGCCATGCCCTCGATCTGATAGGAGGCGGTGGCGGCGCCAAAGACGACCCCCTTGGGGAAATCCGACCGCGCGGGCATGGGCCGACCGGCCTCAATACAGGTGGCATCTGACATGGTGATCCTTTTCAAGCTTCGTGACCGGCGGCAGGATTGCGCGGCACTGGTCGGTGGTGTCGGGACAGCGCCCGGCAAAGGGGCAGCCCCGGCTGTCGGGGCCACGCTGCGCGATGTCGGCCTTGCGGACGGGGCGGGCCTGGGCGCGGGGGCGGCCCGGCTGCGGGACGGCGCTGATCAGCAGCTGCGTATAGGGATGGCGCGGGGACTGGGTCACGCTGTCGCTGTCGCCCCATTCGACCATGTGGCCCAGATACCTGACCGCCGTGCGTTCCGCAAAATAGCGCGCGGTGGCGAAGTCGTGAGTGATGTCCATGAAGCCGATGCCGTCGCGCTTCATGTCATCCATCAGGTTCAGGATGCCAAGCCGGATCGACACGTCCAGCATTGAGATCGGCTCATCCGCCAGGATGAAGCGCGCCCCCACCGCCAGCGCGCGGGCGATGGCCACGCGCTGACGCTGGCCGCCCGACAGCTCGTAGGGGTATTTGCCCGCGGTCTGGACAGCGGGCGCCAGGCCGACGCGGTCCAGCGTGGCGATGATGCGATCCTCGACCTGGGCGGGGGACAGCTGCGGATTGTAGACGCGGATTGGGCGGGCGATGTGATGGCGGATGGTGTGGACCGGGTTCAGCGATCCGAACGGGTCCTGAAAGATCACCTGCACGCGCGCCGCATAATCGCGCCGCCCCTCGCGGAAGCCGGGGGCCAGGATGTCCTGCCCGCCGACCATGATCCGCCCGGATGTGGGTGTCAGGATGCGGCTGATGGCGCGCGCGCAGTTGCTCTTGCCGCTGCCGCTTTCGCCGACGATGGCCAGCGCCTCGCCCGCGCGCAGGGTCAGGCTGACGTCATTGGCCGCGCGCAGGTGATTGCGTCGAAACAGGCCACCGCCCACCGGAAAGTCGATGACCATGTTCTCGACCCGGATCTCGTCAAAGGCGGTCATGCGCGGGCCTCCTGCGGCGGGGTGACCAGATGGCAGGCGGCCTCATGGCCGGGGCCTGCGGGCAGCAGGTCGGGCGCGACGCGCGCACAGGCGGCGATCCGCGCCGGGCATCGGTCCTGAAAGTTGCACCCCTGCGGCAGGTCCAGCAGGTTGACCGGGCTGCCCGGAATGCCGTGCAGCCGCGTTTTTGGCCCGTGGATCGACGAGAACGACCCGACCACCCCCTGCGTATAGGGATGGCGGGGGTTCTCCAGAACCTCGGCGGCGGTGCCCAGCTCGACCAGATTGCCCGCATACATGATGCCGATGCGGCCGCAAATCTCGCCCATCAAGGCCAGATCATGCGAGATGAACAGGATCGCAAAGCCGTATTCGCGCTTCAGCTGGGCCAGTTCGTCCATGATCTCGCGTTCGACGACCACGTCCAGCGCGGTCGTCGGCTCGTCCATGACGATCCGGCGGGGGCGCAGCGCAAGGCTGATGGCGATGACCACGCGCTGGCGCATGCCGCCCGACAGCTGATGCGGATAGGCGCTCATCCGGGCGCGGGCGCGGACCATGGACAGCAATTCCTCGCCGCGCGACCAGGCCTCGTCGCCGGTGACGGGGCGGTGCGCTAGGATGACGTCGCAGATCTGCTCTCCGATGGTGATGACGGGGTTCAGCGCGGTCATGGCGCTTTGAAAGACCATCGCCGTTTCGGCCCACCGAAAGGCGCGCAGTTCGGCGGGCGTCATGGCCAGCACGTCGCGCCCCTCGCACAGGATCTGCCCCTCCGAGATCAGCGCGGGGGCGTTGTGCATCCGGGTGATGGCAAAGGCCAGGGTGGATTTGCCGCAACCGGATCCGCCCGCCAGGCCCACCGTCTCGGCGGGATGGATGTCCAGCGAGACCCGGTTGCAGGCCCGCGCGGTGCCACCGTCGACGATGTAGTCGACCGACACGTCGCGGCAGGACAGCAGCGGCGCGCTCATGATGTACCCCCGGCGCGGCGGGCCTCGACCTCGGCGCTCAGCCTGCGCCAGCGGCGCAGATGCGGGCCGGTCCTCAGCCGCGGGTTCGACACCTGGTCGATCGAGATGTTCAACAGCGCCAGACCGCCGCCCACCAGGGCCACAAGCGTGCCGGGCACCAGGAAATCGCACCACGCGCCGACCAGAACGCCTGCGAGGATTGCGCCCAGTACAGCATCGTGCCCCAGCTGATGACGGTCGGATCGCCCAGGCCCAGAAACTCCAGCCCCGCCTGCGCGCCGATGGCATAGAGCGCGGTTCCCACGAACATTCCGGCGGCCAGGCTGACCAGATTGGGCATGATCTCGACCACGATGATGCGCCAGCGGGCCTCGCCCATGATCTCGGCTGCGGTGACGAACTCCTTGCGCCGGATCGACAGGGTCTGCGCCCGCATGACCCGCGCGCCCCATGGCCAGGATGTCAGCCCCAGGATGACGGCGATCACGAACGGCCCGACATTACCGAGGAACGCCGCCAGGATGATCAGCAGCGGCAGCTGCGGGAACACCAGCATGATGTTCGTGACCGCCATCAGGATGTCATCGGTGCGCCCGCCGAAATAGCCCGCCGAGACCCCGGGTCGCCAAGGCTATCACCGAGGTCAGTGCCGCCGCCGAGAACGCGACCATCAGCGACACCCGCCCCCCGTGCAGCGCCTGGCTGAGGACATCCTTGCCCGCGCGGGTGGACCCGAGGATGTGCTGGGCACTGGGCGGCTCGTGGCCGCGGGCGACGCGGCGGTCGGGGTCGTGGGGCGCCAGCAGCGGCGCGGCCAGCGACAGCGCCAGGATCAGCGCCACGATGGTCGAGCCGACGATTCCGGCGGTATTGCCCCGATAGAACCGGCCCAGCCCCGAGAGAAAGGCCTATGCGGATTTCATGGCGTGTCCTTCAACCGCGCAGGCGCGGATCGAGCCAGACATACAGCGTGTCGGCGATGAAATTGGCGATCAGGACGCCCATCACGATCAGCAGGAAACAGGCCTGCATCAGCGGATAGTCCCGTGCGGCGACGGCCTTGACGATCAGCTGGCCCAGCCCCGGATAGTTGAACACCGTCTCGATGAAGACCTGCCCCGCGACGGCGAATCCAAGCGCCATCGACACGGCCGTGACGACCGGCAGGATGGCGTTGCGCGCGGCATAGCGGCGCATGATCCGCCCCGGGGCCAGCCCCTTGGCGCGCGCCATGGCGATGTAATCCTCGCCCAGCACGTTCACCATCGCATTGCGCTTCGTGAAAACCCAGGTCGCGATCATCGAGATCAGCAGCGTCACCAGCGGCAGCGCCGCGTGATACAGCACGTTCCCCAGAAAGCCGGGCGTCCATCCGGGCCGGATATTGGGGTCGAACCCAAAGCCCAGGGGAAACCACGACAGCGTCAGCGCAAAGACGAAAAACATCGCCAGCGCGGTCACAGCCTGCGGCATCGATGCCAGAAACTGCCAGGTCACCGGCATCACCCGGTCCACGAACCCACCCCGGTTGAAGGCCGCGTACAGCCCGATGAAGCAGCCGATGAAGATCGACAGCAGCGTGGCCGTGCCCGCCAGAAACACCGTCCAGGGCAGCGTGCCCGCCAGGACCGTCGTCACCGGCGTCGGAAACAGCATGATCGACGGCCCCAGGTCAAGGGTCAGCACGCTGCGCAGATAGGTCAGGTATTGCTGCCACAGCGGCGCGTCGACAAAGCCCAGCATCTGACGATAGGCGGCCAGTGTCTCGGGGGGCATGCGCCCGCCTGCGGCCGCGAACATCGCATCGACCGGATCGCCGGGCATCAGGCGCGGGATCAGGAAGTTGAAGGTGATCGCGATGAGAAGGGCGATCAGATAAAATCCGAGCCGTCCGAGAACGAACGCCATCTCAGCCCCCCTTTATGGATGGCCCGCCCCTCCCGCCGATCTCCGTGTAGGATGTCGGTGTTCAATGGAGGAAGGAGCGGACCATGAGCATTGTGATCGTTGG